>NZ_JAEINN010000006.1 GCF_016342405.1 Maridesulfovibrio ferrireducens
AATGTCTTGATTTTAAAACGCCAAATCAAGTATTTAGAGACTTAAACAACAGTTGCACTTACTAGTTGAATCTAGGTTTGATTAAATCAACGTTAAGCAGCATCTATCCATATTTATTAAAAAATATTTTTTTACCCGTAAAGTGATCCGTTCTTTTGACCGATATTTTAATTATGAACACGTGAGGCATCTCCACGCCGGATGAATGTCGCCACTCATGGAGGAGTGTATGTATTATCACGGATTTGATAATAAAACTGTATCTGCCAACAAGTACTGGACCAGCAAGGATGATGAGCTAGTATCCTCGCTCTTCGCAAAAATCATCAACAAGACTGTTACCAGTTGCGAAATCGATCCGGAACAGGACCAGCTGGTAGAACAGATGGTCAACAACCTTTTTGATTTATGTTTTTATATTAATAAAGACGTTCATAACTGCTGAGCTACAGACTGCACTTTTTCAGCAAATGCAAAAAAACCCCGGCTACCAATGGTAGTCGGGGTTTTTGTATAGACATTTGCTCTTTTTTCGGAGCATTTTGAACTAAACTGAATAGACTAGCTTACCTGTGCAAGACGAGGAGCGTTTTTAGTCTTTTCTTCTTCAGCTCTCTTACGCAGGTAATGAACCATTGTGAGAATTGCTGTAATTGCTTCAAAGCCTTCCTGCTCAACAATATTAACCAAGTCTTCTTTAGGGTCAGCCTGCAAAGCACTCTTGAGAGCCTTGGAGTATCTTCCGAACCCGTCCATCAGATCAAGTGCCATGTAGTTTGCTTCATCAGGATCACCAGGATTGATATCCATAGGAACGAGTACGTAACCCATAATATTAGCAAGTCTGGTGAGAGGACGAATACTTCCTGTAGATCTCATGAGAGGAACAAGCTCCTCAATACCGACTTTCGCACCCTTATCTTCAGGATTAATCTCACGAAGAAGTGTTGGGTAAGGTTTGCTTATTTCAGTAGCAACATCACGAGCAGGCTTTTCGTTTTTAAGTACAACGTCCTGCAAAAGCTTAGTAAGTTCGTTATTTCCCATAATGTGTCTCCTTGACTTTATTATAATATATTTATTTAATCTTAAGAATGTTAAGCTAAAATCATGCTATTGCATTCTAAAATAACTTGGGTTCATTAAGTCTTAAATTAAAACATGTTACAGATATCAAACCGAAAAGGCTTATTATTATTTTACCACCAAACAAGAACTTTTACTGCGAAACAGGAATAACTGTTATCCTGCAAATCACACCCAGCTCGTAAACAAGGCTATACAGCGAATACTCAGCCCTTGCAAGTATAGAATTAATCAATTTTTAAATTATTCTATTTTAGTATAGAATCTTTATCAAAATTAAAGGGCGTCACCAGCCGGCAACGCCCTTTAATTTTTAATCATACGTGATCTAGCAATCAAGATTCAGTGATTCTAAAAATAGTTGCCCTGAAAAAGTAAGTTCAGCGCCACCCTGAAGAAAAACACTTTCGCCTTCGATTATAACCTTAAGAATTTCACCGCCGGAAGTTTTGACACGGACCGCCGCATCTGTAAGCCCCAGCCTATGCAAAGTAACTTGCACCGCGCTAACGCCTGTTCCGCAAGCATATGTTTCGTCTTCAACACCGCGTTCATAGGTACGCACGATAAGGCTGTCGTTGTCATCAATCTGAACAAAATTAACGTTGCTTCCTGCCGGTGCAAAATCTTTGTGATATCTGAATGCACTTCCCAGTTTTTTGATGTCAACGGTCTCAACATCCGCAACCTGAACGACTATGTGAGGTACTCCGGTATTCGCAAAGTGGTAATGGTGTTCCACTCCATCAATCTCAAGAGTCTGATTAAGCTTCACATCTTTAGGCTCGGGCAGCTGAACTTTAACCTCTTCCTGTAAAGGAAACACCTGCACTTTAATCGGACCGGCATCAGAGCCGAAAGTATGCTGTTCTCCGGCTATACCAAGAGCGTGAGCTAGTCGTCCGACGCAACGGGAAGCGTTCCCGCACATCTCAGCTCTTGATCCGTCTGAATTATAAAACTGCCACTTAAAATCTAAACCGGAACCTTCGTCCGCATTTTCAATAAAAAACAACCCGTCAGCATAAATTCCAAAGGCCCGTTTACAAATTTTTTCAGCCCATTCAGGCATTTTTTCCACGGGAACACCGAGTTCGCGGTTATCGATTACAACAAAATCATTACCGCAACCCTGCATTTTATAAAAAGGAATGCTTTTACCGAACATTTGACTCATATATGACCTCTCTTAAATATGACTTACTTTTACAGAAGTATTAATCTCAAGCGAGAATTCGTCAAGCTTTGCCGCCTGATTCATTATGCGCGACAGCGAATTCTACGAGCCAGATATATAAAAGGAGTATCCATAACAGCCACAATGACTTTAAAAAGATACGTGGTAAAAAATATTTCAAGCCAGACTTCAAAAGGAAAAACTCCCCATAGCGCAACGAAACAAAAAACAGCGGAATCAAGGAGCTGACTTAAGAGTGTGCTGGCATTATTTCTAAGCCAGAGATGTCTATCTCCAAATTTTTCTTTAAGCTTATGAAAAACATAAACATCATGGAGCTGTGAAATAAGATAAGCGCAAAGACTTCCCAGTGCGAGTCTCGGCAGAAAACCGAAAATAACTTCAAGGTGAGGCTGAACGAAGTCATCGACTGACGGCTTAAACATTAAAGCCAGTTGCATATAAATAACAGCCATCACAAGAATCATAAAACCTAGAAAAACCGCTTTCTGCGCTTCTTTTTTGCCATGAAACTCACTCAGCAGATCAGTTGAAAGAAAAACACTGGCATATAAAATATTACCCAGAGTTGTAGTCATTCCAAAAAGTTCAATAGTCTTTAACACCTGAATATTACAAAGTATCAGATTAAAAACGATAAGCCCGAACAAGCCTGTTTTGCCGAAAAAGTTATAAACAACGAGCACAAGACTCAAATCCAGCAAAGCGAATCCAATCCAAAGTATCTCATTCATGAAATTGATGCTCCCTCAGCAGCGAAATTGAAAACAGTCAAAACGCTATCTGTTGAAATAATTAGTATATCCAGAAATTTATATAATTACGGATACGTTGCCAGAATTTATGCCTGTCATAAATTCCAAACAATAATAACATAGCCACGATTCTGTTCTGAATATAATACAGAACCTGACCCAAAAACCAATTTGGTGGATTTGCACCCATTCACGAGTTAGGTCAAGCCGGACACCATATTATCAAAAAAAAGGACGGTGCGTACATTTCGCACCGTCCTTTCGTAAACACTGACAGTAACAAGCCTACCGAAACCCTTAAGCCGATATAACCTTCAACCTCGCCGCCGGAGCAGCGGAGACAACAACCCTGTTACGCCCCTGTTCCTTTGCTATGTATAAAGCATCATCTGCCTTACGCACTATTTCAGTTTCCTTCGCAAGACTTCCGGGACGGACCGAAGAGACTCCGACACTTACCGTGACATTAAAATTAACATCCCGATAAGACATGTTCTTAGATTCTATTTTCTCCCTGATACGTTCAGCCAGCATTTTTGCCTGATCCGCGTTGGTATGAGGGAGTAGAATAACAAATTCTTCTCCGCCGTAACGGGCGATGAAATCAGTTATTCTGAATGTCTCTTCAAAAATTCTGGCTATTGTCTCAAGCACCAGGTCGCCAGCCATATGCCCGTATGTATCGTTCACACTCTTGAAATGATCGAGATCGACCATCAATAGTGATAGATCCATATTATGGCGTTGATGACGTCTGAGTTCTTCAACAAGTCTTTCATCAAAACTACGTCGATTGTAAACTCTGGTAAGTCCATCGCGATCCGCGCGAGTCTTAATCTTGGTAAACATCAGAGCATTACTAAGTGCAAGTGACAGATGATTCACAGCAGCGTTCAGTGTATTAACCTGATCCTTTGCGAGTCTTACAGACTTATCACAAAGCATAACCAGACAACCGAACTTTTCCCCGCGAGAAATCAAGGGGAGCGCCAGCACTCTTCCTCCGGTCGGACCGTAACACATTGCAAGGTCTGCGACAGGAGTAGTTTCAGAAATATTATACCCACCGACTTCAATTCCGCTAAGCTGTGTAACACTTCCAATCATAAATTCGGTCCACTCAGCCTGAACGGCTGAAATAAGGCCGGGATTGACAAATATTTCTGCTTCGGTCTGCTTTCCGGCAGGAACAACGTCCCAGAAAACACCTTGAACGGAAAGAACCGGAAGCAACAGCTTCAAATCCTCAGCAGCCTGTCCGAGGATGTCCGAAACTTCAAGACGCTCGGTCGCATTGGATAGAACGGTGTTTAAGAACATCAACTGTTCCGTCTTACGGGAAAGAAGCTCACGTTCCATAATGATCTCTTCGGTCATTCTATAGAGATCTCCATAAAGTCCGGATACTTCCTTTGCTCTGAAAAGGGCATCCTGAACCTTGGAGCTTGTTAATGGAGAACTTACTACCGCAAGAAATCCATCTTCAAGAACACTCTCCAGGTCAACTTTTTTTTGAGACTCATCCTGTATAAGGATGCGCTGAGTAGATTCCAGCTTACGATAAGTTGCCCGGCGCGCTTCAGAAAGCTCGTTCCAAACCCGAAGCGGAATCCATGTAGCGGAAGGTTTTTCAGGCTGAAGAAATTCTTTCTCGCCGGGAAGAGCTCTTTCGGAAAAATTCCTCAAGAAAAATCCAGGTCCGAGGGAGTCTTCAATCTTGTCGGCTTCTATACTGTTTAGACCGAACCCCCAAAGCAGTTCAGGTCTTTCTCCTCTATTCATATCGGGGCTCCTTGTGCATTCCAAATACTGTCAGAAGGGTTTACTGCCTTCTATAATGCAAAAAAAAGACCAAATAAAAGAGTCACTCCTTTTGAAAACCAGCTCGCAAAATCAATCGCCCCATGGCAACCAAATCGAAACCTCTAAAAACCGCTATGTTACAAGCAGTTATCCACAAAAGACCTTATAATTTAAATCGTATTATAATCTTTTACCACGAGGACCACGCTAAATATGCAGGCTGAGCAAATATAAGAAAGTGGCAAAGTCTGCCATATTTTTGTCACCTGCATCTATTTCGGAAAATAAAACCCTTTGACAAAGCAGGCCCAAATATGGCTTGAAATAAGGTATGAAAACTCAAAGAATATGGGGAACTTTGGACCCCTTTTATGAAACGGGACCGGTTCTTGGGCGGAAAGTAGCAAACATCGGGTTTTTAAATGAATTACTGACTGAAGACCCTTTTGATGAATACCACTTCTTTCTAAGCAGCGGGAACGTCCGAGACAGCCTGATCGGTTTTATAAAGGAGAACTTCCCTAAATTAATTGAAAATAATAAAGTCAAAATTTTGGATCGACGAGATCTTCCTGAATATATAAATAAACAGGAATACTTCTGCTTCCATCAGTCAGACTGCATAGTATATCCACCGCACCTTGCACGAGTAAGAAACGCTTTTGCAAAAAACATATTCCCTATCACCGGAACAACCCATTCTTTGAGTTACAGCAACTACGGTTCAGCTTTCCTTAATTATATATGGAAGGGTACTACCGCCCGTGATTGCATCGTTGCCACCTCCACCCCCGGAATGCAGGTTGTCGAAAAATATTTCCTGCATCTGCGCGAAGGTTTTGAACTGGATGAAAAAAAGTTTCCTTCTCCGCAAATCAAAAAAATTCCTCTTGGAATTAATCCCTCAACTTTTACTCCCCCGACTCCGCAGCAAAAACTTGAAGCTCTAGATGCGCTGGAACTGAATTCCGGGGACAACAGAGTTAATATTTTAGTATTCGGCCGCATTGCGCACTACTCCAAAATGGATATTCTACCTCTTTTACGGGCCATGCAGCGTATTTTTAAAGCCGGAATAGATAGAAAAGATGTGAGAGTGATTCTGGCCGGATGGATGGATGACGAAGACGATTTTCCACAGACACTAAAGGAAATCAGCCGGAATATGGGACTGGAGTTGTCAATATTTGCCCGCCCCACCGACCTTCAAAAAATTGATCTTTATCGCGCGGCAGACATTTATGTGTCCATTTCCGACAACCCGCAGGAAACTTTCGGACTGACAATACTTGAAGCCGGAGCAATGGGGCTTCCCATCATCGCTTCAGACTACGACGGTTATAAAGATCTGGTTGTTCACGATGAAACAGGATTTTTAATTGAAACCATAGGGGCGGAGGCAACTCCTGCTGTGGATCTTATGGCTCCATTATGCTTCGACAGTCATTACCACCTGCTTATTTCCCAGCAAACAGCAATAGACACGCCTAAACTGGCAAAAGGACTTGAAAAGCTGATAAAAGATTCGCAATTAAGGTCCGCCATGGGCACAGCCGGAGCCGTCAGAGTAAACAAAAAATTTACATGGAAAGAAGTGATTCGCCAGCACATACAGTTATGGGAAGAACTGAATACAGCCCCTGTTGAAACCAAGGGGATTTCGGAAATACTACATCCCGCTCAAGTTCGATTCGGTGAGATCTTTTCCCACTATCCGACCTCGACTATCAGCAAAGAAACAATGGTTGTAACAGGTTCTACAGGCTTGGCAATCTATCAGGGGAAAGAATTTCCGCTCATATATCAAGGAATTGAAAGATATCTTAATCAGGAAGTTGTCCGTAAAATGGCTTTCTTTGCCCGCAAACCCATTACTACGTTAGAACTTATTACCAAAATTAAATCCATGGTGCCGGAATTAGACAAACGGGAAGCCGAATTTCATATTCTATGGTCCCTTAAGCATGATATTCTGGAAAAGGTATGCTAGAACGGACAATTATTCACCACACCGCCCTCAAAAAAAGCGGAGGCGCAACAAGAATAGCCCTGCTCATTCATAGTGGAATGAAAGAATCAGGATATAAATCAATGCATTCCTATGAAGCATCTGAAAATCCACTTGATTCGCTCATTTTTCCAGAAGAAGCAGCAAAAAAAATTCCTACCAATGCCATAGTACATCTTCACTCCTCTGCAAATCCCGCAAAATTTCTTTCCGCACTCCCGGAGGGATTACCTCTTATCGTGACCCTTCATGATTCCCAAATGATAACAGGAGGATGCTCACACCCTCTTGACTGCGCACACTTTAAAAAGGGTTGCCGGACCTCTTGTCCGAGAGGTTTTCAAGACTCTGAAACTGTTCGCAAAACCAGCATCGAAACCCTGCTGAAACGGAAAGCCGTTTTAATTTCTCCGTCTAAATGGCTGGCTAATCAGGCCCGGATAGCAGACTCACGACTTGCAGTAAAAATTATCCCAAATGGTATTCCCTGGCCTGATTCCATCGGAGATAAAAAACTCGCAAGAAAAAGATTCGGCTTACACCCTGCGGCAAAAGTCGTACTGTTCATTGCTCACGGAGGAGTTAACGCTGCCTACAAGTCAGGTTCGGAATGGAAAGCTTACTGGGAAGGAATCAAAAAAAGAGTTCCTGATGCTATCGGATTTGCCATAGGCGGAAATAAAACTTCAAGGGAAGGCGATTTCATAAACATTCCCTATGTGGACAGAGATACACTCGGTCAATTTATGACGGCGGCAAATGTTCTTGCATACCCGACTCTCGCAGACAATCACCCTTTGGTGATCCTTGAAGCCATGTCCAAAGGGCTCGCTCCCGTCAGTTATGCGGTCGGCGGGGTTGTCGAACAGATCATCAGTGAAAAGAACGGAATATTGGTAAACCCTTCTGATAAAGACGATTTCATCAAACAAATTTCCACATTACTGCTCAACCAAAGACTCTCCCGTGAACTTGGACTTGTCGGATTTCAAACCGGCTCAAAACGATATAACCAAATAAAAATGCTTAAAGATTATAAAAAAGTATATTACCGACTAGACCGCAATTAGTTTATTGTGTTATTTTTTTACTCATATTTAATATTTGATGCTTAATTAGATTGACTACACTATGGTTTCTATTTGAGTTAAAAGGACGAGTCTTGTTATAATCTTGAAAAATATCTTTCATAAACAGTATTTTCGAGCTAATCTTAAACTGAGCGAAACAAATAAATTTATTTGAATGCTGACTTCACATGAATTTCGGGGGAGGATGAAAAATGTCCCAAACAAATATTCTTCTTGAATCAGGCACTAACGAGCTTGAAATCGTAGAATTTTTCATTGATGAGACTGACAGTGTACATGGTGGCACAACCAGACGTAACTTTTACGGCATAAATGTCGCTAAAGTTGTAGAAATTATCCGTCTGCCGGAACTCACGGATATGCCTGATGCTACAAACGCAGCTGTTCTGGGGGCATTTGATCTCAGATCTGAAATTATCCCTCTGATCGATCTTAGCAGCCGAGTAGGTAAAAATAGAGTTGAAAGCGAAGCTCCTAAAGTTATCGTTACCGAATTCAATAAAATTTCTACAGCCTTTCTAGTTTCCGGTGTAACAAGAATTCACCGCATCAGCTGGGAACAGGTGGAAGCTCCAAGCAAACAGGTTTCATCCCTCACAGCAAACTCAATCACCGGGGTAGTTAAGCTGGAAGGTCGTATTGTATTCCTGCTTGATCTGGAAAAAATAGTTGCTGACCTGAACCCCGGCATGGATCTCGCAGAAGTACCTGATGCCGCTCTGGTCAAAAAAATCGAGACCCAGCAGCTCAAGGCTATCATAGCTGACGACTCAACCATGATCCGCCGCATGATCGGGCAAATGCTCGAAGATGCAGGTTTCAAGGTAACAAGAACTCACAACGGTAAAACGGCATGGGATAAAATCAACGAGTGGAGAAATCAGGCCAAAGACGAAGGAAAAACCATTGATGATTTCATCGACATAGTTGTCACGGATATTGAAATGCCTGTCATGGACGGACATAACCTTACAAAAAGAATAAAGGATGACCCGGAACTCAGACATCTTCCGGTATTGCTTTGTTCTTCCATCATCACCGACACACTTTACCATAAAGGACAGTCTGTCGGAGCCGATGACCAGATCTCAAAAGCAGAGATCAATCAGTTAGCTGAACGAGTTTTTAAACTGATTGAAAAATCTCAAGCTGCACGAAGTTAATTATCAGGAAAAGTTTTAAGATTTTAATTTAAACCCCTTTTGACGCAAGCGTCAAAGGGGTTTTCTTTATCAGGAGGAAACATGCCATACGTAAACATCCGCATTACACGCGAAGGTGCAACGCGCGAACAAAAAGCAAAACTAATACAAGGTGTTACAAGTCTCTTGATGGATACTTTAGGGAAAAATCCAGCCACAACAGTTGTCACCATTGATGAAGTAGAGACCGAAAACTGGGGCATCGGAGGCATTCCCGTTGACGAACTTCGCAAACAAAAGACCAGTAAATAATTTTCAACTACTACTTAATCCAAATTACGGACAACTGCCGCCCTGTGTTCCTGTCACGTCTGTATGAAAAAAAAGTTTCGCTCATACAATACGTGCACATATCAATACCGAAAATATTTTGCGGATTAATTCCTGCGCCAGCTAACTGATCATGAGTTAACTTCCATAAATCAACCGTGTTATTTTCTTTGTTGAAATATTTATCATATCCCGGTTCAAAATCAGAATTAAAATTCACGAACTCCGACAAAGCAGGACTAAGACTTGGCCCTCTTACGGCCATAAGCTCAGAAGGACTACACCCGTAGTGCTCACAAATCTGCGTAACACTTTTGCCCGGGTAGTTTATTGAATTACCTCGCCAGCCGTTATGCAATGCCGCCACAAAATCACCTTTATTATGAGCAATCAAAATAGGCTGACAGTCAGCCGTTTTGATAACAAGAGCATGTCCGCGTTCAGAAGAGGTGAAACCGTCTCCTTCCAGAGATGACTGCTGCTCAGGTGTTTGAGATTCAGACTCAAAATGTAAAACATCACCGTGCACCTGTACGCACTCATGCCAATGTGCAACCCCCATAGAGGCAGCCAGAGAAGTCCTGTTAGCTCTTACGTCGTAAGGGGTGTCACCGACATCAAAAGACAGATTCCCTCGATTAAACGGAGGCTTACAGACTCCGCCTGTTCTCGTTGTAAATACACACGAAATATTCTCCAGCCCCGGAAAAGTGAACGGTATACAATCTATTCTGGCCATATAATATCCTTATCTGTACAGATGGACTGCACTGGTTTATCCCACGCTTCGACCGCAATTTCATCAATAATCTGAAAATAATAACAGACTCCCACAGCTAAAAAGACGGACTTCTGCGGGCGGGCAAGAAATCTGTCATAATACCCGCCTCCGAATCCTATTCTGTAACCTCTGCGATCAAATCCGACTCCGGGAATGATCATAATATCAGGCGAGACAACATCAGGAAATTCACATTTACTTCTACATGGTTCCTTTATACCGAACGAACCGTGCAAAAGATCCGCTTCCGCCCTCACAACTCCAAAATCCATAATACCCGGTTCATTTTTGCGGCAACAAGGCAGAAAAATTTTTTTACCTGATTCCAATGCGTCATGAAACAGAGGGATTACATCGACCTCATTTTTGATAGGCCAGTACAAAAGGACTTCCTTGGCCTTTTTCCACTCTGCAAGAGACAGAACTGAAAAAACTATCTCACGGCTCATGGATTCAACTTCTGATTTAGACAACCGTTCCCGCTGAACTTGCAAACTGCGTCTTATTTCATTCTTATCCAAATTTATCACCCGATTTTATATCTACAATTATTCAGTTGGATAATTAAAATTCCATAATCTATCTTGAAAAATATACGCTTGAACATACTCTGAATCTACACAAAAATTTGCATACTATAAAAACAACTTAGACCTTCTCAGATAAAATTGGCAACCTGATTGTCAGGATTTGGCATCATTGGTTTTTGAATCCATTAATGTTATTAAATTGAACCTTGCAATCACTATGGCGCAACGCTACTGAAAATTAACTTCATTTTCAACGACGACCATATATCAAAACAACAGGAGACAATATGCCTGAAAATATAATGAACTGGATTGCTTTAGGTGACATTCACCAAAGTCTTAACTTTGTATCATTAATTCCTGAAATCCATGATACTACCGGGATCATTGTCACTGGAGATATCACAAACCATTCTCCCTTAGGTGCAATGGAAAAATTCTGGGAAACCATTTCCGATAAAAATCCTAATATACTCGCGCAAGCGGGAAATATGGATCGGAATAATGTTACAGAATTCCTCAAAAATAAAAATGCCAATATTCATCTGGAATTCCGCGAACTGGCTAAGGGGATCAAAATCATGGGAGTGGGTTTTTCTATTCCTACTCCATTCGGAACTCCCAGCGAAGTAAGCGAAAAACAGCTCGGACAATGGCTTGAAGAAACATACGAAAAAATCGGAGACTACGATCAACTGATTCTAGCCGTACATGACTCGCCCTACAATACCAAGCTGGACATGCTTTCAAACGGGCAGCATGTAGGCAGCCACTCTGTTCGAGCTTTCATTGAAAAAGTTCAACCTGATATTGTCGTAAGTGGTCATATTCACGAATCAAAAGGTGAAGATGTCATAGGAAAATCACGTATTTTTAATCCGGGCATGGCTTCCGGCGGCGGATATGTGCTGATCACATTAAAAAACGGCAAGCTTGAAGCAACCTTGAAAGGGAAATAGTATTATATGAGTAAATTAAGATTCATCTGGGTAGGCAAACTTAAGGAACCTTTTTTTAATGAAGCTTGCGCTCATTATGCAAAAAAATTAGGAAGATTTCACAAACTTGATGAAACTATTCTTAAAGATGCTCCGGGAAAACTTCCACCGGAAGACAAAGTGCTGCGCGAAGGTAAAACCATCATAACAAAAATTCGCTCTTCGGACATGGTCATCTGTCTTGATGAAACCGGCATAGAAATGACGTCAGTTGACCTTTCAAAGCGTCTCCTGAAATGGACGGAAGACCCGAACCTTACTCCCTGCTTTGTAATCGGCGGACCTTTCGGGCTATCTGATGAAGTCAAAAACGTGGCTCGAATCAAACTTTCATTGAGCAAGATGACTCTGCCGCATGAGCTGGCCCGCACCATGCTACTTGAGCAGCTTTATCGCGCGTCTTCTATATTAAAAGGCTCGCCTTACCATCACGTATAAATTTAAAGCCCCTTGAAGGTACAAAGGAAAAAAACATGATTAAACCGGAATATCTTGAAAAACTTGAACTTTACATGACCTCAGGTGACATGCAGTTTGAATTCGATAACGGTACCGAAGAAAAAAGATTTGAAATCCTTGAATTTCTGGAAAAGTTAATGGATGTAGCTGAAATAGCTGACGAACATGCCACTAAACTTATATTCAAAGGCGGAATGCCCGGTTAGCTTAACGGCAACAACGACCAAAAATAATGAGTCTTTTTTTGAGCTTTATATTCCATAGTTGATTCCAGCTCATAGCCACATTCTGCAATCTCAGCAGAAGTCGGAGCGCTGTCATTTGATAAGATTACGAGCCTTCCGGTTTCGGCGAGCATAGGTTTTACAAACGGCATAAGCTCCTTCCACGGCATGAAGGCTTTACTTAAGATAAGATCTGCGGGGAGTACCTCCTGTGGAATGGCTTCCGCCCTTCCCTGAAAGACCTCTGTACGCGGTAATTTCATCATTTGCATAGCAGTTCTCATAAAGATTGAACGCTTTTGACGGGATTCCACCAAATGATACGCTCCTTTTTGCCAAACGACTCTGAGAGGCAGCCCCGGAAGTCCTGCTCCAGCTCCGAGATCTAGTGTTACCGGACTTTTGGGAAGATCAAGATCATTAAGAAAATCTGCCAGATGCAGACTATCAATTATAAGCGAATGAAAAATATCATCCCAGCTCTTAGGCCCGACCAGATTCATGGCTTTATTCCATTTCACCAGCATGTTTACATAATAAGCCAAAACACGAGCCTGATCAGTTGCGGCTATAAATCCGGAATCAAGCCGCGTATCATCCTCAAGCCTTCTCTTGGCCTTGATTGAAGCACCTAGTATATCTGCTGCACTGACATTTGATTCCGCCATTTAATCCTCCTTTCTGCTGACCGCAGATTGCACACAAAGGTCATCCTTGGCAACCTCGCAATTTCCATAAAAACGTCTGTAAACACAGAGAATTGAGATAATAACACCCAGCACGCATAAGCCTGAAAGTGTTATCAGTGAATAGTGCATAACTTTCATATATGAAACAGCAGATTCAGGAGATACGAGAGTATCCCCCATATATATTGAAATAAAAATTGCTATAATTACCATGCTTGCAACCATGCCGAGAGTTCTCAACCCACCCGTTATAGCTGACGCGAAACCAAATCTCGAAGGCGGCACGCTTCCCATCATTATGATCATATTGGGTGAAGAAAATAGAGCAAATCCAACGCCAAGCACGACAAACATTGTGTACAAATATGCAAGCGAAGTTTCAGGTCCGACAGCCGCGCCCATGATAGATCCAATTGTACACACAACCATTCCTGCCATTGCAATTATACGCGGATAAAACTTATCCGACAATCTACCGACAAGAGGCGATAAAACAGCTTGAACGATAGGCTGTACAACCAGAACAACTCCCGCTTGATGCGGAGTCATTGCTTTAACACTCTGTAAATATAAGCTGAAAAGGAAAACAATCCCGAATGTCCCGGCATAGCTTATAAATTGAACAAGAGCTGCATCTGAAAAATCCCTTCGTTCCTTAAAGAGCACTAGATCTACAAGTGGAAACTCTGTTCGATCCTGCATGAAAATAAAAACCGTGAATCCAACCACCCCGGATAGCAACAGGACTACTCCAGGCCACCCGGCATTCAAGCTGGTTCCACCGAAGACCAATGCCGCCACGGAAAATATTACTACCGCGCTTCCTGCATAATCAAATTTTTCATCAGATAAACGAAATTTTCCATTCAAATTCAGATGGGCAACAATATAACTTATGCCTAAGGGAATTGTTCCCATGTAAAATATCCAACGCCAGCCCAGATGAGTTGCAATTAATCCGCCCAAATAAGGCCCTACGGAAAGGCCTACATAAACAGCGGCAACAGCAAGGCCCATCGCTCGACCACGTTCTTTCAGAGGAACACAGTCAGTTAACAGAGCCATATTTGTAGCAATTGCCAATGCACCTGAAATCCCCTGCCCCAACCTGAGCAGAATTACAGTATTGATATCCTGCGAAAAACCTAACAAAAGGGTAAATATCGCATACAAAAGCACGCCCAGTCTGAAAACAGGCTGCCTTCCGTGCATATCTGAGAATCTTCCGAAAGGAAGAAGCAGTGCTGCAACTCCACCAATATATATTGATTCAATCAGACTTAAATCAAGTCCGCTTGCCCCGAATTCGCGACCGATTGCAGGTAATGCAATTCCAACTGCGGAAAACATAAACGGCATCGTAAATTGAGTGACGGAAACGGCTAAAATTACCGCCTTTTTTTTTGCTTCATCCACAGTAAAACCTCTCAATTAAATTCAAATATATTTAAAGAATATCCCAAACTGAAGACATTCCTAAAGATTCCCGCCCGGTATCGATCATTCTTTTCAACATTTTCATTAAAAATACTTTTTCAGATTCATCCAGACCAGACATCATCAGCTCATTTGCAGCCTGTAATGCTTGATGAAGATCTTCTTTTATTTCTTCCGCTTTTTCGGTTGGGTAAACTAATTTTTCACGCCTGTTTTCAGGATTTTCTTCTCTAATTAAAAATCCAAGCTTTACGAGCTTAGCCAATGCACGTGCGGTCGCAGCCTTATCTACGCTCAGTACATGCGAAAGTTCATCCTGGTTCCGCCCTGGATTCCTCAGAGCTTGCATAATAAAACCTATCTGACCGTAAGTAATACCGATTGCACTCAATTTATCAGCAAGAATGGCTTTGTGAAGACGCACCATCTGTGCGTTCATATATCCAAACGAAGCATATTTTTTCATTAGTTCCTCTTGACTTTCTAACCGTTGATCAATCAACTGTTGATTAATCAACTAACATGGTAAAAATACAGATGTCAACAAGATTTGCCTAAACAATTATTGCTTTCTGTTGCTTATAGAAGCCAAAATTTGTAAGAACAAAAAACCGTATTTGCTCTTATTAATAATTTCAAACCAATAAGCTTATTTTCCGGAGAAAACATATTGAATTACCCTGAACCAAAGACCAGTCGCTTTAAAGCTCTTCTTTCATCATGTATTAAGACTGCCATTGCAGCGGGCTTAATATACTGGCTCATAAAATCCGGCAGCATCCGTCTTGAATTTCTTTATGTATCTTTAGATAAACTCCCGGCGCTGCTTACAGGGTGTATAGTTCTTCTCATTGGTCTATCTCTCAGCGCTTTTCGCTTTAAAGATCTGCTGAAGGGAGCGGGAGCACCAGTTAATACCCTTAAATGTTTGAAAATTACATCTATTATGTATTTCTTTTCTCAATGCGTACTTGGTCCGGCAAGTGGTGACTTCGCAAGATATTATTATACAGTAAAAGAAACAGAAAAAGGGGCGCAAACTGGCGCCGCAATTATGGCCGACAGAATTATCGGAACCATGGGCCTGTTCGGCCTATCCGGTCTAGGCATAATTCTCAACTGGTCGCTAGTGGAATCTTCTCCTGAACTCCGCACAGTAGCAGTACCCCTGCTCGGGCTTCTATGCGGCCTCTGGCTCTCATTTCTACTTGGGATTATCTCATTAATAAAGGGTAGATGCGCCGCACTTTACATAGGCATTCCTATTTTAGTTTCTATAGTCACTATGTGCTACACTGACAGGGTCTCGTTTTTAGCTGTTGAGTTAGCCCCTATGCTTATTCTCGTATCGATTCTTTCAATTTTCGCAGCATTAATCGCACCGGAATTTTTGGAGAAAGGATGGATTTATAAAAAACTATTCAGCGGTTCTAAGGTAGGCTCTAAAATAGGTCAGCTTGTGTCCGCACTGTTGCTATACCGTAACTGCCCCTTGATATTTTTAAAAACCGTTATCATCACTGCGGTGCAACACTTTCTCTTAATTTTATCGCTATATTTCTTTTCACAGGCTCAAAATCTGCCTGCTATCCCCAATTTCTATGAAATACTTTTCGCGGCACCGATTGCTTTTCTTGCCGGGATTATTCCAGCTCCTGCGGCTGGTCTCGGTGTCAACGAAGCGGCTTTTGAAACTCTTCTATCGCTTGCTTCCAGCGGAACCATCTCAGCTGGAGCTTCAATTTACCTTATGATGCGAATATGGACTACCCTGTTCAGCTTATCGGGAATTCCATTTTTACTTCGCGAAAAGCGAAAAAGAGTTGCAAACTGATTGTGAGTATGCTTTGGTTTATAAATTAAACAATCAATTTAGACTTTAATCTTACCAACTTTACCACTATCAAAAAAATAATATGGCTAACGTTCTAATAATCGATGATGATCCACACATAGGGGATCTGCTCCTTGCCCTTGCTAAACACCTTGGACACAGCGGAGAGAAGGCTCTTACTCTTAAAGAAGGGCTGGCTCTTGCTAATGAGGAAAGATTCGATATCGTTTTTCTCGATGTAGTTCTTCCTGACGGTAACGGACTTAATACTCTGCCTGAATTACAAAAATTGAAAAACTCTCCTGAAGTTGTTATTATTACGGGCAAAGGTGATTCCAAAGGCGCAGAATTAGCTATCAACTCCGGTGCATGGGACTACATAAGCAAGCCTGCATCAGCAGAACAATATCTCCTTCACATGCAACGAGTACTGCAATACAGAACGGAAAAACAAGCATCTCGTCCCAAACTTGGACACCACAACATTGTTGGACGTTCCAAAGCGACTACCCGCTGTCTGGAACAGGCGGCACAAGCGGCTGAAAGCCATGTTAGTGTTTCAATTCTCGGTGAAACAGGTACTGGTAAGGAACTTTTCGCGAAGGCCATACACGACAACAGCTCGCGCAGAAATGGTCCTTTCATTATAGTCGATTGCGCATCAATTCCTGAAAACCTTGTTGAAAGTATACTTTTCGGGCACAAACGTGGCGCTTTCCCCAGTGCGGATGAATCTCATAAAGGTTTGATTGCCAAAGCTGACGAAGGGACTCTGTTCTTGGATGAAGTAGGGGAACTACCACTGTCACTTCAAAAATCTTTTTTAAGAGTTCTTCAAGAACACACATTCCGCCCCGTAGGTGATCACAAAGAAATCAAAAGTGACTTCAGATTGGTTACAGCCACAAATCTAGATCTCGAAGCGCTTGTTCAGACCGGACGTTTTAGACAGGACCTGCTGTATCGAATACAAACATTTACTATTCAACTCCCACCACTGAGACAGCGTAAAGAAGACATCCCTGAACTTACAAAATATTTCTTTAACAAACTTAGTGCAGATCTGAATACATCACCGATATCCGTTTCAAAAGAATTTCTTGCGGCACTTGATGTATACGCATGGCCCGGAAATATCAGAGAACTTTTCAATGTTCTTGAACAAGTTTTCACGACGAATAGTGAGGCTGGAGAATTTTTGCCGATACATCTGCCTGTCCGTGTGAGAATTGCGGCTGCGCAGCATTCCGTTCTACCCAAAATAGAAAACAAGCCTGTTCTAACTGTAATTCAAAACAAGAAATTTACACAAAAACAAACATTAAACAAAGATACAAATATTCCTGCCTACCAAGTCCCTATAAATAATAATTTTCCTCTTCTGAAAGATTATCGGGAACAAGCACTTGAACAGGCTGAAAAACTTTATCTCGAAAGTCTTTTTCTACATTGCAAAGGTAATATTAGTCAGGCAGCGCAGGTTTCAGGTCTTTCAAATTCCCGAATCTATGCACTCCTTAAAAAGTATAAAATTAAAAAAACATTTTTCAGCAATTAATTCAAAAAGCCCGCAACACATATGTGTTGCGGGCTTTTTTTAAGAAAAAAACTTCTTATAAAGCAAACTATTTCACAGCTTATTATTAATCTGATGAGCTGATATTGAATGCCACTGAATAAAAATGATGAGTGAAGTCGACGTACTCAACAGTAATTTCTTTTGGAACTTGAATTCTTGCCTGCGCAAAATTTACAATCCCTTTTATACCGCCATCAACAAGATAGTTGGCTGCTCTTTGAGCCCTTTCAGGAGGAGTAGTAATTATTCCGATTTCAAGCCCGAACTCATCAACTCTGCCCTTTAACTGGCGCGTGCAGACAACTTCAAGTCCTGAAACGATTTCACCTATTTTATAAGGATCACAATCGAAAGCAGCCCTGATAGAAAAACCTCTTAATGCAAACTCTTTATGACGAAGCAAAGCCCGTCCAAGGTTACCGACCCCGACAAGGGCGCAGCCCCAAACTCGGTCGACACCTAAAGAGTGCTTAATGGAAGAAATCAATTCATGCACATAATAGCCGACACCGCGCACTCCGAACTCTCCGAAATAAGCTAAATCTTTGCGAATTTGGGAAGGGTTAACTGAACAAGCACGAGCTAACTTTTCTGAGGATACAACTTCAACACCGTCACGCTTCAGCCCCGTAAGAACTTGTATGTAAACTGCGAGTCGTTTGATTGTCGCTTTGGGGATATTCTGGGTTTTCACAATAAGTACCTGTTTTTCATGTCCCGCATAGTCATGAAAAATAAAATGTTGGAAATCTCAGATTGCAAAACGCTGAAACTATGCTCGCTTTCACAAATCTGGCTCTAGATTATTTACTGATTAGTCAAACTCAACAATTGTAACCACCTTCAATCGGATAAAACTATACACTAGAGCAGTAGCTTTCCGATACCCCCAAAAAACATTTTTTGTGATCTATTTATATTATAAGGACCTAGAAATAGAGATACCCTTACAACAAACCAGAACTATGTGAAAAAATTAACAATTATAGTCCTAATAAAGGAGGCCCGAAAGCCTCCTTCAAATATTTCCAAATCCTGAAAACTAACCGATAAGTGGGTTAGCGAAGAGAAGGATGAGGTTAACAACGAGAGCGTAAATAGCCAAGGATTCGATGAATGCAAGACCAAGAATCAAAGTAACTGTGATTTTACCACCAGCTTCTGGGTTACGTGCGGTGCCTTCACAAGCAGCTTTAAGTCCAAGACCCTGACCGATACCACAACCAGCAGCAGCAATAGCCATACCGATAGCAGTAGCGGAAGCAGTAGCGGAAGCAACTTCAGGAGCAACGCCGGAAGCGAATGCTGCACCAGCAGCGAAAACGAGAGCCATTGTGTTTACAACGATAAGTAGAGCTTTACGCATAATAAAAACCTCCAAAAAAGTACGTTTATTTAAGTAGTCGTTAGACCATTTCCCCAATATTAGTGCTCACTAATTCTAATGAGCGTGTTCCAGAGAGCCCTTCAAATAAATCATGGTAAGCATGAAGAAGATGAATGCCTGGATTACCTTTGCAAGCATGAACAAGAAGTACATGGGCAAGGTAGAAACTACGGGAGCAAGCATGAACAAGAGCACGAGAACAATTTCTTCACCGCGAATGTTACCGAACAGACGTAGAGTAAGTGAAAGCGGACGAGAAATGTGCGAAACGATCTCGATGATAAACATCAAAGGAGCGAGTGCTGGAACCGGCCCAAAGAAATGCTTGATGTATCCTGCACCGTGTTGCTTGATACCAATGTAGTTGTAGTAAAGAAAAGTACAAACAGCCATTGCCGCATTGGTGTTGACATTCGCAGTAGGAGCGTCACAACCGGGAACAAGGCCTAAAAGGTTCATCACAAGGATGTAAACAAACAAAGTACACATGAAAGGAAAAACTGTACGCCCACCCTCACCGATGTTCGCAACAACAAAGTCTTCAAGACCGCCGACAATTATCTCGACTAGATTTTGAAGCCCGCCCGGAACCAGACTAAGTTTTCTGGAAACGAGAAACCCGATAGTGAACAGAATGAGCATTGCTAACCATGTGTACCATACATGAATGGGGATGTGAGTTCCCAAAGCATTGTTCAACTCTGTCATGAATATTAATGGATGTGGTAATCCTGCAGCCATGATCCTTATGCCTCCTTCGCTTTTTGCCGAAATCCGGCAACGCCCCAAAATATTGCATTCACAACTACGGAACTGAGCCCGGCCAAAAGTGCAGTTATTGAACACTGCCCCCAGACTATAAGTCCGTATATGACCAGTCCGGATAATAACATCCGACCGTAGAAACGAATCAGCAAGGAAACAACCGCCCCCTTGCGCATATACGCCAGATGCTGACCAAATTTAGCCAGCGACCAGAAATTGAACGTGGTCAGAACAGTTCCGGCTGCCAAAGCCAATGCCCAAGGGGCAAACCCGAAGGCTACAGCAGCAAAAAAACATGTTCCGGCAGTGAGATACAACTGATTGCGTACCAAACTGCGTACGTCCGGATGAGTAAAGCCTCGCCTGTGGAGAAATGTTTCTAGTTTTTGATTAACTTTCATTGTTACTTCCCGGACCTTTCCCCTGATCCTTTCGTTGGATTTTTTGCACTTCATCAAAAACGTTTTTGAATCCAGCTCCAATTCCAAATAACAAGAAAATAAGTAGAAACCAAGGCTTTGTGCCCAACCATTTATCGAGATACCACCCGATAGCCATCCCAACAAAAGTAGAACAGACAAGATGAGTTCCGATTGTCGCGGCATTGCCGAGGAGATCCAGAGCCTCTTTGTTTCCTTTAAAAAACAATATGTGCCTACTTTTTTCTGAAACTTGAGATGCACTTGCGACGCAAACTGACTTTGCGCAAACCTTCACAAGTGAGATTCGTCTAGCATAATCATTTGATGTGCGTCAACGGCTTCTTTGTCATAAGCACTGTTTTTTGAACTTTTTTTGCCACTCATCTTAAAAAATATTATCCGTCAGCACGCTTAGTTACCCAACTTTCTTTCAACTTGAACTCATCCTTCTCTCTGCCTTGGCTTATAGAAAAACCAACCTGATCAACGATTATTGTATAAAATTTCACAAATCTCCTGATTAAGCCAAGTGACAATTCTTCCGTAACCAAGTAAACATAAATCTATGAGCTTATGCTCAAGATTCGAATACACAGGAAAATAAAAAAATATGACTGCAAAACAGCTATCCCACTCAAAGCTCAGATCGAAACTCGATCCGGAAAAAATCCAGTTTGCCGACAGCTCCGAAATACCCACTTCAACTGGAGCTTACGACCCTTTTCAACCGAGAGCTCTGCAAGCTTTCCGAATGGCTCTTGCCATATCCGGCAGCTGTCACAACGTTTATCTCTCAGGTGAATCGAATCTCGGCAGAAGCTATTTTGTCCGTGAATACTTTGAACTTAGAGCCGCTAAGCAACCTGTTCCGCCGGATCAGCTTTATTTATATAATTTTGCGGATCAGGATAAGCCTATAGCCGTATCTCTTCCGACAGGCCGTGGCAAAAAATTTAAAACAGCTCTGTCTGATGCCGTTTCCCACATCAAGGAAAAACTTCCGGCATGGTTTGAGCGTGAGCCTCATCTAAAGGCGCACGAGCGAATTTCGCGGACTTTTCAGGATGAACGTGACGACCTGTTCTCGGACATGGAAGAACTCGCCAAAAAAAATGGGTTCAGCCTTGAAGTTGATGACCAAGACGGATTGACGTTGATCCCTCTCATTGAAGGCCGTATTTTAACAGATGAGGAATTCGAACGCCTTGATCCAGAACTGAGAAAAACACTTCGCAAATCAGCAGATGATCTGCTCGCTGAAGTGACTACCATCCTCCGCCAGATCAGCAAGACAGAGGAAGGGTTCCGAAAAGATGAACGTAAACTTCATCAGGACTCAGCAAAAGAACTGTTAAAAGATATTATGAATCCCCTGCATAAAGACTTTAATCAGTACGAAAAAATAAAAAGCTACCTGAAAGAAGTTGAAGACGAACTGCTCGACAATATCGACCTTTTCATGGCTAAAGAGCCTCAGCCTGTCGCCCTGCCCACAGGACTGCACCTTCCGGAATCTTCACCTACGGACGATCTTTTTTCCCGATTCGAGGTCAACCTTTTGGTTGATAACAGTACGACTAAGGGCGCTCCGGTTGTGATGGCTGACCATCCTACCGCTTTTAATCTTCTCGGCAGCATCGACCGCGAATCCGAAATGGGAGCCCTTTATACGGACTTCACTCTTATCCGAGCAGGTGCCATTCATAAAGCGAACCACGGCTATCTAATCATGTACGCCGAAGATATTCTGACAACTCCTTCATCATGGGAAGGATTGCTTAGAGCTTTGCGAACCGGAAAAGCTAAAATTGAAGATCCGGGCGACGGCGATCATATCAGAACCAAAACACTTGAACCGGAACCAATCCCGCTTGAACTGACCGTCATTTTAATCGGTTCAGAAGAAACGTATGAACTTCTTCTCTATAACGATGAAAGATTCGGTAAATATTTCAAACTGAAAGCTCACATGCAGCTTACTGCGGAAAGAAACGCGGCGAATATTCGCCGTTTCGTGGAAGTATTGGGAAAAGTTATTCACGATACTGATCTTATTCCATTCAGCAGAGAAGCTCTTGCAGGTGTTGTAGATTACTCAAGCAGACTTGCAGAAGATCAGAAAAGACTATCACTTCGTATCCCGGTCATGAAAGAAATGATGGTCGAAGCTTCCGCTTTAACCAGACTTGACGGAAAAAAGATTGTTGACCGGGCATCTCTCAATGAAGCTATCGAAATGCGCGATTACCGTTCTAATCTTTATGAAGATGAGTTCATGACCGAATATGACCGTGAAGTTATCAAAGTAGCGACTTCCGGTGAAGGGGTCGGAAGAGTCAACGGATTATCTGTAACCATGTTCGGAGACTACGAGTTCGGCCTACCGCATCAGATTTCGTGTACCGTCGGAGTTGGTCATGGCGGAATTCTTGACCTTGAACGTGAAGCCCGCATGGGTGGGCCTATTCATACTAAAGGTATGATGATCATCAAAAGTTATCTTGTCGGGCTTTTTGCACAGGATAAGCCTATTGTTCTAACCGGAAGTCTTTGTTTCGAGCAGAGCTATGCCGGAATCGAGGGAGATTCCGCGTCCGGAGCAGAACTGGCAAGTCTACTGTCTGCTCTTTCAGGAGTTCCGATCAAATTCAAATATGCTTTCACCGGAGCAGTCAGTCAGACAGGCTCTATCATGGCTGTCGGCGGAGTTAACCGGAAAATTGAAGGATTCTATGAAGTTTGCCGCCGTAGAGGTTTAAACGGAGAACAGGGCGTTTTGATTCCGGCTGATAACGTAGTAAACTTGATGCTCAGGCACGAAGTGGTTGAGGCTATCGAGCAAGGTAAATTCCATATTTATCCGATAAAAACCATAGAAGATGCTTTATCTATTCTAACTGGCGTAAAAATTGGAAAAATAAGCCGCGGCAAAAAATTTCCTTTAGGATCTCTCTACCGCAAAGCCGATGACAGACTTGCGCAACTCGCTGAAATTGCGCGCAGGTCGGAATGCAAAACAATATAAACAATTTAAAAGTATAGGAATCCCCTATGTCCAATTCATGGATACAGGCGAAAATGCCGGAATTTGTTCGTGATACATTCAGAGACTTCTGTCTGGCCGGAAGCGCACTCGAAGAACAGTTCGAAACTTTCGACCGGGAACGAAGTGTAAGCTTTGAAGTTCTAAATGATTTAATCGGAACCGCAATGAATAAAGGGTTACTTTGGAGACTCAAAGATACAGCCCATTTGCTTTTCCGCAATACAAAGGAAGATCCCTTGTCCGGTAGATTTCTGGATTGGGGATTGGGATATATTTTCCATGAAGCCTTCAAACTGAGAGAAGATGCTTATCAGAATTTGAACTATGCACCTCTTTTTTCTAATTTGAGAGGCAAAGATATTGCTCTGCAGGAATCTTCAATCGGGCAGGATTTTGTTCAGGTAGTTGAACAGACCGAAGAAAGTATGGAGCGGGAAATAAGCCGCATCAGATTTATTATTGCCAGATGTAGAAAACTTTTACCTTTATTTCTCCGAGATCATAAAGAAAATGCTCTTCTTGGACGGCTCCTTTACTCACAAAATCACCTTATACGGGAAGTTTTTCGTGATGAATATGAGTACCTAGTGGAGACAATTTACGAAGAAGAGCCTGAAATTCTTTATGTTCTTGCCGCCAGAAGCTTAAGAATGGGCGGATGGATGGAAAAAGCTATTGATGCGACAAAACAAGCGTATAAATTGAACCCTAAAAATCCCAAGGTATTGCAAGAAAAAGAAATAGTTGATAATTGGACGAAAAGAGTTAAAGTTTGACTGTAATCAACGGGTACCCTAGTTTAAATTTCTATTACGTAGAGGAGGCCTCTAAAAAATGAAAAAACTTATCTGGCTCGCAGTTGTTCTCAGCCTGATGTTCGTAATGGGCTGTGCTAAAAAGCAAGTTGTCCAGGAAGAAGTTGTGGTTGTTGAAGAAACTGAAGTTATAGTTGTTGAGGAAGCAGTTGTTCCCCCAACACCTATGGAAATTTATGAAGCTGAGTACAGAAACCTTCCTACTTCTCATGTTGTAGAAAAAGGTGAATGTCTTTGGTGGATTGCTGAATACCAGCAGATTTACAATGATCCTTTCATGTGGCCCCTTATTTATAAGGCAAACAGAGATCAGATCAAAAACCCTGACCTGATTTATGCAGGACAGAACCTTGAAGTTCCCCGCGTAGGCTACAGCCTTGACGAAGTTAAGGATGCCCGCAAAGAAGCCGGTGCTTCATGGAAGACCCTGGAACCTCAGCAGGACGCAGTTGTTCCCGGTGAAATGAAAGCAGCTCTCGGCTATCTGTAGAAATACACAGCCTTTATTCTGCGATTAAAACCCGATTTCCGTTTAAACGGAAATCGGGTTTCTCTGTTTTATGCCCTTAAAAGCAAATCAAGCTTGAATCCCCCCCGAAAAAAAGACTATATTAAAATAAATCACAGATCCCGAATAATGATTTCAGGTAACTTTGTTTATTAGTTCACCCGCGGGGAAGAATGAATTTTATTACATGGCTGAAAACTGGGTTTGGAAAACTGGTGCTGGCTACAGCCGGATTGCTGTTGCTCAGCACCTTCGGATTCTACTGGCTTGAGCTTAAAGAAAGTGCAAATGCAAATTTTTCCAATGCGTTCTGGTGGTCGATCGTAACCCTCACAACTGTAGGTTATGGAGATCTAGTTCCTGCAACTGTACCGGGCAGAATTCTGGGAGCTTTGGTGATGCTGTCAGGCATCGGGCTGGTTACGTCGCTAACCGGTAATATGGCTTCCATGCTGGTTGAGCAGAAAGCTAAAAAACGTAAGGGGCTTTTAACTGTGAAAATCAGCGATCACGTTATTATACTGGGCTGGAATGATTATGCTTTCGGACTGATTGAATCACTGCTAAAGCAAACCGCGCTGAAAAATTTCAACATTGTCATTGTTTGCGATCTGCTTGAACAGCAAAGAGACGAGATAGCTTTTAAACTTGATCTTGGCGACAAACTGCACTTTGTTCACGGCTCCATTTGTCAGGCAAGTGTTATTGCCAGAGCAAATCCTGAATTTGCAAAAACTATCTATGTTCTCTGTCAGGATAATATTGAAAGCAAAGAGGCTGACCAGCAAGCTATTTACGCAGTACTGGCTCTTCGAACAATGTCCCCGAAAGTCCCGATTTACGCTGAAATCGCCAAATATGAAAACCGGGAACACCTCCGCAGGGCCGGGGCAAATGAAATTCTGCACAGAGGTGAAATTTCTGCCCGCATGATGGGCATGATGGGAATTAACTCCTCAATGCTCTCTTTCTTCCGCAATCTTCTGGGAATCGGAAACTCAGGAAGATTACTTTTTAGACCCTGCACTTCTGATGATAAACACAAAAACTGGGGAGAACTCAGCTCCATCCTCCGGACAACTGACGGAGCCCTTCCTGTTGCAGCTTGCAAACTTGGTAAAAATCTTTCACTGCAAGACGTTATGGATGAAGGTTCAGCTCTCGATCAATTCATAATAGAACTTTTTGAAAACTCTGGACAGGATACATCACTGGGCTTGCAAGGGCCTGAAGTAAAAATGAACCCTGCTGACAGCGAACCGATGGCCCAGTATGACGCTCTTCTGGTTATCAGCGCGGCAGGAGATTTTGATCATGACTGATTCATGGAAATTAATACCGATATTCAATGATCTTAAAGATGAAGAACTTTTTCACGTTCAAAATATTTTTAGAAAAATATCAGTCAGATCCGGCACGAATATCATCTCTGAAGGAGAGGAAGGACATGAAATGTTTATTCTGGTCGATGGGAAAGTTAAAATTTCAAAAGCCATGCTTATGAAAGGTATGAGTATCCCATTGTTAGAAATGGAAAATCCGCGCAAAGTTCTTGCCAGTCTTGATGATTCAACTTTTCCTGTTTTTGGTGAGATTGCACTTATTGATAATGACCATCGTTCCGCGACCGTTACAGTTGTTGAAGACTCTGATTTTTTGATTACAGATAGAGAAAAATTTTTCGCATTGATTGAAAAACACCCTGCCATAGGTAATAAACTTCTTTTGACCATAGGAAAGCGTCTGGCGGCAACGGTCCGTAAAAATAATGGCGAACTTGTAAAATTGACGACAGCGCTGGCGCTTGCTTTATCCCGCACTCGTTAACAACTGGACTTAAGTAAATTCACCAATTATGAAACCTATACCTTTGTTCTGAATCAGATCAACTGAACAGCACAGAGGAAATAACTTCTTTTGATCTTCCGGAGGAATAAATGAAAAAAATAATAGTCTGCTTTTGCTCGTTGCTACTTCTATTTGCAGCAGGTTGCGGTAAAAAAGTCATCCACTCTTCAAGGCCGCTCGCGCAGCCTAAAATTGTGCACAGGGATACTCCAAACACTGTAAAACCGATTTTGAAAACCGATCCCTACACAATAGACGGACGAACCTACGTGCCGTACCTCACTTCTAAAGGATACAAAGCAGAAGGTCTTGCCTCATGGTATGGTGATGACTTTCATGGTCGGACCACAGCCAACGGTGAAACATATGACATGTATGCAATGACCGCAGCACATAGAACTCTACCCATGGGTAGCATGGTAGAAGTAACTGAACATGAAACCGGCAATAAAGTTGTTGTCCGCATCAATGATCGCGGCCCCTTTGCAGACCCGGACATGAGAATTATCGATCTTTCATATACGGCCGCATCAAAACTGGGCATTGCTAACAAAGGGATTACCCGCGTTGACCTTCGCACCATTGATAATGTTAATGTTGAACCTGTCGCTGCTTCTGAAATTGTTGCCGTAACCGCGGCTCCTGAAACAATCGCCGTGATAGAAGAAACCGTTCGGGCCGAACCGGAAATAGAAGAAATTTTAGTTTCAGAAACCGCAACGAACGAAACGCAATACTTCATTCAAGTAGGTTCTTTTACTGAACGCGCACGCGCCGAATCAATCTTGGAAGGACTGCGCAGGAATGGCTACAATGAATCAAGAATGGTGGAAGTGAGTGTGAACGGAGCAACATATATGAGGGTTCAAGCCGGACACTTTGAGACACTGCTCGCAGCGGAAGAAGCTCTGAGTTCTCTCGGATCTGAATTCACAGACGTATTCATTGTGACAGATTAGAAAAAAGACAACAAATTAAGGGGCCCGAATAATCAATTCGGGACCCTTATTTAATTGAAAAACGGGTCGAGCCAATCGCAGCCGGAAAACCGGATGTTATTAGTTAAGCTCTGATCTGAATTTACGGGAAAGTCTAAAGACAACAACTTTGCGCGCAGGCAATGTTATTGACTCATTTGTCTGGGGATTACGCCCCTTTCTTGCATTCTTATCATAAGCTTCAAATTTACCGAAACCGCTGACAAGCATTGCGTGATCGCTTTTGATCGCCTGCTTCATGATGTCAAGGATGCTTTCAACCAGATCTTTGATTTCCGCTCTATTCCGATCGGTTTTCTCATAGATGTAATCAACGACACTGGCTTTTGTAAGAGTATTTCCGTTCGCCATTTCCTCTCCTCCGGTATCCCCGGCCCTGTGGTCAGGGGCGGCGGTTTTTAAGTTATCCACTGGTTTTGCCCAGCGGCTATACTAGCTAAAACGTTATCTCCAGAATAAATTACCTATCAATTTATTCACTTTATCATCTTTTCTATCTTTTGGGCAAGGGCCATTGCTTCATCCATATCATTATATTCACCTTGATCCCAAAGTTTTAATCCATCGTCCTTAAAACGGGGAATAAGATGAAAATGCGCATGAAAAACAAGCTGCCCTGCGGCATCATTGTTGTTCATAAGCAGATTCAGCCCATCAGCTCCGGTGGCTTTAACAATAGCATCACCAACTACCTGCGAAGCTGTCATAAGCTCTTTTCCAAGATCAGCAGGAATATCCCAAAGATTTTTATAATGCCCTTTAGGAATTACAAGCGCATGTCCTTTGTTAACAGGCCCGATATCTAAGAAGCTGAGAATATTTTCTGTTTCATAAATTTTAAAACAAGGAATATCTCCAGCAACTATCTTACAAAAAATACAGTCTTGATTGTTCATATTAATTAATGTTGAAATACTTGTGTTGCGTGTTGTGATAAATAATTCTAAACGAGTATAACTCGTTCCACAGTGATAAGATTACTAATTATTTACCTAACCATTTTTTTTTAATCAAGCTAATTTATTAAATAAAGACATGACTAGTGTTTTTTATTTAAGGAATACCCCCAAAAAATGAGCTGTCTCCTCTTCAAACACCCTGAACCTAGCCGCCCGAAAACCCGTATCTGGCCTGTCTTTATGCCCTTTATGGGTTGCCCATCACGCTGTGTATACTGTTCACAAGAAAGACAAACTGGTACAGGCGCTAAGGGATTAAACAAAATATATCAAGCTATTACCGAAGATATACCCGCTTTTTTTTCAAATTCAAACCGAAAACCTCTTGAATTGGCTTTTTTCGGTGGCACATTTACAGCTCTTCCAATGGAATGGCAGCAACGCTTTTTAAGCGCAGCTAAAAAACATAAAGAAAATGGTTTCATCACAAAAATAAGGTGCTCCACCAGACCGGACTTCATCGAATTTGATAATTTAACGAAGTTGGCAGAATCCGGAATGGATATGCTCGAACTGGGCATTCAAAGTTTTTCAGCACACACTTTAAAAAGATCGGGACGCAACTACTCTCCTGAAACAGCTCTTAAAGCCTGCAAAACAGTCAAAAAAGCAGGTCTTTCTCTGGGCGTTCAGCTTTTACCGGGTTTGCCGGGTTCAGCAAAAGGTGAATTTCAAAACGATATCGACAGAACAATTTCCATACAACCGGATGCTGTAAGAATTTATCCATGCCTCACAGTAAAAGGGACTGCGCTCGAGAAACTTTACAATGCAGGCAAATATAAACCTTGGAGCTTGCCAAGAACAGAAGAAGAACTTTCCTTTGCACTGCTAAGGTTATGGAACAAAAAAATTCACGTTATCAGGCTTGGCGTTGCCTCCGAAGATGGATTTCAAGATAACATTGTAGCAGGCCCTGTACATCCGGCACTCGGACAACTCGTACGTTCGAAGGCCTTATACCTGTTCATTCGCTCACGGTTGCCGTTATTAAATTCAGAAGTAAAACAGGTTGTTGTCCCATCTAAATACTCCGGTGAATTCTGGGGACACAAAGGGACTCTTAAACCCCTCTACTCACGCCTCAACATTACCCCCGACAAGGTACGTTTCAGCAAGGGACGACAGTTTGAACTGCATTCCTAGAATCCATCCTATTATTATTAAACTTTTTATTTTTATTTAGTAATGATTCCTGTTAAGTCTTTTTGATATGGATATCACATATTCATAATTAATAGATTAATTCTTTCAGAAAAGGATTCCATGAGTTAATCTCATCAGAAAGTAACAGGAGAATTATATGAGCGCATTAACTGCTGAAGATAAATATCGTAACTTTATTCCCGATGAGAGCCTTAAATATTTAGAAAAATTATTTTCTGAATTTGATAAGGACGCAATCATTGAAGTCTACACTCGAAAAGGACCTCATGACGAATACAATGAATTTACACTGAATCTTTGCCACGCCCTCGCCACTCTTACGGGTAAAATCAAGATCTTCGAATATTCTCTGGACTCTGACATGGCTAGTAAACGCGGAGTAGACACAACTCCCACAGTCCTTATCTCTCCTGAATCATACGACATCCGCTTTTTAGGCGCTCCGGCAGGTGAAGAAGGCAGAGCTCTTATTGAAGCCCTGAACCTTGCTTCACGAGGAACGTCAATTATTTCAGACAGTACAAAAGAAATCATGTCCAAGCTTGATTCTAAAAGACATATTAAAATATTTTCCAGCCCGACCTGCCCCTACTGCCCCGGACAGGCTATAAACGCATTCAAAGCAGCTGTTGTCAGCCCTGATAAGGTTTCAGCATGGTGCATATCAACCTTGGAAAATTCAGATTTAGCTGAAAAGTACAAAGTGGGTTCAGTGCCTCACACAGATTTCAACAACGAAATTTCATTCATCGGCCTTGAAGCCGAAGAAAAATTTATGACACAACTGCTCTTTCTCAAACCTTTGGATGATATCCTTAAAAAACAGCGCGAGATAAAAAAAGAGACAGGACAGAAAAAGAACGAAACGGACATTGATCTGGTCATTATAGGTTCCGGGCCTGCTGGAATGAGCGCAGGAATATATGCGAAAAGAAGCGGGCTGAGTTGCGTCATCCTCGATAAGCAGGGAGTTGGAGGACAAATAGCCCTCACTCCTAAAGTTGAAAACTACCCTGGTTTTCCGAATGTTCAGGGTTTTGATCTTGTTGAAATACTCAGCACTCATGCACGTGAATATACTGAAATAAAACAATTTGTTGAGGTTCTTGATATTCAATACGGAGAACGTATTAAAGTGGTAACCGATGAAACAACTTACCACGCCAAAGGCATATTGCTGGCAACAGGTGTAAAAGTGCGCATGCTCGGCGTTCCCGGCGAAGAAAAATTCTACGGACATGGCGTCAGTTATTGTGCCACCTGTGATGGAAATTTCTATCGCGGCGGAAAAGTTCTTGTTATCGGCGGAGGGAATACAGCCATGACTGATGCTCTCCACTTAAAAAAACTCGGTGTCGAAACAACGATAGTTCACCGCGGAGACTCTTTCAGAGGCGAAAAAGTATTGCAGGACGCTGTAGCACGCGAGGAAATTGAAATTTTATGGAATTGTGTTGTTTCTGAGGTGCTGGGAGAAGATCAAGTTGTTGGTGCACGCCTTAAAAACACTAAAGACGGCTCTGAATTTGAGAGAGAAACGGACGGTCTTTTCGTTGCTATAGGGCAAACACCGAACACTGTTCTTGCCCAAAAAATTGGTGTTAAGTTATGTGATGACGGATTCATAGAAGTAGACACTTCACAACGGACCAACATTGAAAGAGTCTACGCAGCCGGAGATGTTACCGGCGGAGTCCGTCAGATTATCACAGCCACAGGACAGGGAGCGGCGGCAGCGCTGACAGCATTTGAAGATTTCAACCGCTTCTATGCTGATGAAAATAAAATCCCAAAAAATATCTGGTAAATTAATTTTCAACTACTGTGCAAGCATATCTTCGCGCACAATAAGAAATGTGGAAATGGTCCGGGCTAGGCTCACAGGGGCTTGATACATAAGCCAGTGAGCCGCATTTTTAAAACGGATCAGCCATGCTCCTTGGATCTTCTCTGCCAACTCAAAGCTCAGAGTTTCAGGAAGAATATCGTCCTGCACGCCTGAAATAATCAATGTATCTTTATGCATTAATTCAAGCCTGCCACATGTTCCAGGCCAATTAATCATTGCCTCGCCCTGTGCTTTAATAATTTCTATATTCGGAGGATTTTTTGAATATGGCAACTTTGAAATTGCATCAGGATGCTTATCCAGCCATGCCTTTGGAAAAAAATGGGAAAGCAGTTCTTTTGTATCCATTTTCATTAATTCTTTTGTAATTTTTGCTACAGGCACACTATCGCAGGCTGTTCCCATCAATATCAATTTATCAACTTTATCAGAGTGATTCAAAGCTAGTTCCTGAGCAATCATCCCGCCCATAGACCATCCTAAAATATGAGCTTTTTCATATCCCAGTACATCCAGCAGCCCCGCGCTGTCATCAGCCATACGACTTATTGATACTGGTTCCGTTCCAGCGGAAGAACCACCCATGCCCCGATTATCAAACAAGATTACCTGATGTTTTTTAGCAAGTTCACGAATTAAATCCAGATCCCATAGATCCATAGTTCCGGCAAAACCCATGATCATAAGTAGCGGTTCGCCATTTCCATACACTCGATAAGCTATTTGTGCGTCTGCAACCTGCACCGTTGAATACGGAAGCGCGCTAATATCCGGCGCGGTATTAATATTATTTTTAGGTCCGCAAGCAGCCATGCTGGATAACAAAATAAATAAAACAAATAAGTTAAAATAGCGCTGCATGACGGCTCCTGATATATTTCATAAATTAATTTTTATTTTGATGAACATTACCTCGTAGAGATAGTTTTGGAAAGAGCACCCTGCCTGCGACAGAGTGCTCTCTTTATCAATTACGCCTCGGCTTCGATTTCATCTATTTTAGTGCCATCGGGTTCATTGCCAGCGGATTCAATTTCTACAGATTCAGCTCTCTTATTTTTTATTTCATCACCTTCCATATTTTCTACTTTTGAGACCAAAGACTCTTTGGAAATAAGCTTGCTCTCTCCAAAATAATCGTCTCTGACCTCGTTCCGTATTGATGTAATACTGAATACTTCCCCCTTCTGTAATAAATACTGAACACGGTGAAGCAAATCACGAATGGCGGCGGCGTAATCTTCCAGATCACCTCCAGCCGATTCATTCACTTCCGCAAGATCTTTCAGACAATTCATAATGAGTTTTGCCTGCGGATTATCCCGCATAGTGAATAAGGACGCGAGCATAACGGTATCTCCAGCTCCAAGTCCTTCAGCCATCAATGAATAAATTTGATACTCAACAGCAATTGCACGGGAAATTATTCCATCTACTGCGGTAATAAACGGTCCATCTTCGCCGACCGTATCTTTTCTTTCGATAACAAGGCGCCATCTTTGACGGAACTTTACCGGTAAACCTGAATCTGTAATAATTTCTGGAGTTAATCGACCCTCGCTATATTCCTGAAAAAGAGCACGATTTAATGTGTTCAGCCTTTCCTCTTCCGCCTTCTTGGCCATAGCAGCTTGTTGAAATTTATCAGCCCGAAACATTTCAACAAGTTCCTGCTGCATTGCCGGATCACTTATTTCTTCAAGGTTGGCCTGCGCCTCTTCATCACTTAATCCGCGTAACGCAGCAAATTCCTGTTTAAGACTTTGATTCCAAGCCAGAGGTTTTAATTTTTCTTCAAGGCGTCGATAAGTTTCTTCTGAAAGCCTATCTTTCCAGCTTACCGCCACAAGCAAGGCAGATACTGGATCTTTTGCTCCGATAGATTCGATTGCACCACCATACATAGCCTGTTTTGCGCTACTAAGGCGATGATTCAAAACAGCGGGATCACTTCCACGGTAAAGCCTTAAAACCGCGCCTTCCAAAAGATTCTCACCATGCACAAGTGTTGCATAATCCGGGCTGAGGTTTACCGATTTGAGCACAGAATCAATGGTGGCACGGGCGGTGTTATCCTTCCAATTCTGATATTCTTGACTCTGATACTGTGCGACAAAATTTATCGCTGTTTTCCTGCGGGAATTCAAAAGAGCCGTAAACCTTACACGAGCTTCATCATCCGGCAGATTATCGAGATGCTTGCCGCCTTCCTCTGAAAAATAATCATTAACTTCATTGGTTGCGGTTTGCGCCGCCCCGGCCTGCCGTTGCAAAACTCCTGTTTCAGGAGAATTTAAAATCTCCTGCAATCCTGCCTCAAAAGAATTATAAGCATCGAGCACCCGCAAATCACGTTCTTCATCCTGCCTGTCATGGGCACGCTTCATAAGCTCAGGAGCTATATCCTTTTTACTGAGCAAAAGCTCAACCTCAGGACTAACGGCCTTTGCCCCTCCGTCCGCACCTAAAACATCGCGCCGCCCTTGCTCCGCTGAAAATTTACCCATTCCACCCGCTGAAACTTTTGGCATTTCTTACGCTCCCTGTTAACATTGATTTATTTACAAAAATGCATCTGTTGAAACAGGAGAGTACCGAGCAAGGCGGACATGAATAAGCCGAGTCAGGTCCGGGGGATGGGTTTTTTACACAAAAAAAGCCCGTTGAAGCGCAAACTTCAACGGACTTATCTCTCAATAAACTTACTTAAGACGAATTCTTACAATCCGCACTTCGCCATGTAATCAATCAGGTCTGCAACGCGGCAGGAGTAACCCCACTCGTTGTCGTACCATGCGTATACTTTGGCAAGATTTCCACCCTGAACCACGGTGAAATCGGCTTCCACAATACCTGAACGAGGATCGGCCAGATAGTCAGAAGAAACAAGCGGCTCTTCGGAATAACCGAGAATGCCCTTGAGTTCTCCTTCAGCCGCACTTTTAAGCACAGCTTTAAGATCTTCAGTTGTGGTATCTTTGCTAAGTATTGCTACAAAGTCCACAAGAGAGACTGTCGGTGTAGGAACACGTACAGAATATCCTTCAAACTTGCCTTTCATCTCAGGAATAACCAACGCAACAGCCTTAGCCGCTCCGGTGGACGTAGGAATCATATTACAAGCAGCAGCACGCGCGCGCCTTAAATCTTTATGCGGTTGATCGAGAATGCGCTGATCGTTTGTGTAGGCATGAATGGTGGTCATAACACCTTTTTCAATGCCGAATTTCTCATGTATAACCTTTACAATCGGAGCAAGGCAATTGGTCGTACAAGAAGCATTTGAAATAATATTATGTTTTATTGGATCATAATCTTTATGGTTAACACCCATAACAACAGTGATGTCTTCATCCTGTGCCGGGGCTGAAATTACAACTTTTTTTGCTCCGCCTTGCAGATGCTGAGCAGCTTTTTCTCCGGTTCTGAAAATACCAGTGCATTCCACAACCACATCCACGCCGCATTCTCCCCAAGGGATTTTGCGCGGATCACGTTCAGCAAAATTCTTTATAGTGAAATCATCGCCAATCTGCATGATGTTGCCGTCAACAGTGATTTCAGGCGGAAATTTACCGTAATTTGTATCTCTGGAACAAAGTAGCGCATTGGTTTTAATATCGAAAAGATCATTTACTGCAACAACTTCTATATTATCGCGATGCCTTTCCCAAATGGTTTTAAGCACCTGACGCCCAATACGCCCGAATCCATTAATCCCTACTTTTACTTTACTCATATTGCTATCCTCATAAAAGGAACGGATCAGTCGTCGACCCGGTAGATGTAATCGTTAGCCAGTTCACTTGCTCTCTTAAGTGCATGAAACATGCGTGCATTTTCCAGAGCAAGCCCTGAAAGATCTGCAACGCATTTGAGGAAATCAAGTTCCTCTTCTGAAAATTCACGCTTTTCGCCCGAATACACTCTGAGCACACCGATAACCTTTTCACCCCGTGCTGTAAGCGGAAGAACAACCAAGGAAACAAGTCCTTCTTTTGCTGCTTCTTCAGGGTACTGAAAACGGTCATCACTGCGGACATCGGCAATACTTAAAATTGCGCCCTTTAAGACTTCCTGATCGATACGACTTTTAGAAACCTGTACAGGTCCTTTTTTTTCGTATCTTTCACTCAGTCCGTATGAGGCATCCGCTAAAAGAAGCTCACCGCTACGATCAAGTAAACGAATGAAACATCCTTTCAGATTCATTTCCGTAGCAACCTTCTCGGCTATCCGGGAAAGAACCTTTTCCGGTTCCAAGCTGGAATTGATAGCTCTGGTAATCTCATAAATCGCTTTGTAGAGTCTGGTTTTACCCATTTCTCAAACCTACCTTGTTTTAAATTTCGTAAAAAAGACCGCCTTAGGGAAATACGGCACTTCAATTTTTAAAACACGTCAAACTTTATTATTAGCAATCTAGCACATTGTGCCCGACATTGCATGTAAAAGAACGAAAGAGATTGTTAAGCAAAAAATAGAAGTATGTTCACTTTGCAACATTAAAGCTAGATTTAAGATTCACTATAACTTATAATGTTGCATATTGAATAATTAAAAGCAAAGCCTTTCGGATTTTTTGTTTTAATTTTTATCTCTGATTGCTCCGAGAAAACGAGACCGTAAGGCTTCACTCATAAGTCCTTTTTTAACTGGAGAAAGTTTAAGGAATCCACCAACAACAGCTCGCATAAATGATTCACTGCGACTGTTGGGATTATCAAAAATAAGATTTTGTAAAGTTCCCCGTTCAAGGGATTGCAGGATAACGCGTTCAAAACTGTCTTCGGGATGAATAACTTTCTGCTCGCGCTTTTCCATCTGCAATGCGCCGGTTTTGCATTTTAAAGCACAGACTCCGCATCCAAGGCAGAGCTTATTATTAATTTCAGGATACTTTCGGTTTTTAGCAGGAACGGCAGCGGTTGCGGTAACAGAATCAACGTCATTTTTTTCAAGCATGGTGATGGCATCAATCGGACACGCCTTGGCGCACAATCCACAACCATTACAGCCTGCAAGATCATATTTTGCAATGAAAGATGAAGAAACAAGCATGCCCGGGTAACCTGAATATTTGATGCCCTGCATAAGATTGCAGCAGCACCCGCAACAATGGCAGATAAAGCCTGCATTCTGTTTGACGTTATCCGTAGAAAGCGTGAATCCCATTTCTTTAGAACGAGCGAGAATATCGAACATTTCAGAACGTGAAATTTCGCGGGCAAATTTATTACGAATCAGAAACTGCGCTGCGTCACCCATGGAAGTGCACGTTTCAAGGGGGACATCGCACCCTTGTTTGCCGAGATGCATTTTTTCATGCCGACAAGAACATAAACCGACTGCGAATAGATTTTGTTGTTCAATCAGAGCTGATGCTTTCTCATAATCAAGAATCTCAACATGATCGACATCGCGGATAGTTTCTTCATAAGGCAGTGCGCGCATGACCGAAATTTGCTGCCCGTCACCAAAATTTGCGTCGATAAAAGATCGGTCTCCGAACATATAACTTTGAAACAATTCTGCCCATTTTTTGGAGTCAAGATTGCCGCCCGTACGCATCATGGTGAATTCAAAAAAGCCGATAACAAACGGGCTGATCATATAGAGATATTCATCTTTTTCCCACATATCGCAAACAAGCCCCTTGAAGCACATCTCTTCAAGCATAGGCTGGAGTTGTTTTTGATTAATGCCGGTAATTTTTGCGATACGCTGAAAACTTGAAGGGCGATAGGGCATGCGGACAATAAGATCCGCTTCTGCGAGGGAATAAAGAGATTTAAGAAGTTCATGCAAAGGCTCAGACCACGGCATGCGAACCGTGGTATTATCAACCTTTTGACCTAACTGCCGATAAATATCTTTTGCAATGATGTGTCCCATGAAAACGAGTTACATGCAGACGTATATGTTAGCAAGTGGCAACTGCTTACTTCAAAAAGAACAAGCTTTTTTTATGGGAACACTCTTGACTTATTTTTTTTGGGAACATATATATTAGTTGTGAACGTAATCTCAACCAAAACATTAAATGCTTATCGCAACTGTTATCCTGAGGCGGATCAAGCCTTGCGAACATGGCTTGTAATTATGAAAAAAAGTAACTTCAAACATTTTTCAGAATTAAAACAAATTTTTGGGTCAGCTGATTTAATCACTAATGACGTGATCTTTTTTAATATAAAAGGCAATCATTTCAGATTAATTGTAAATATAGATTTCCTTCGCCAATCTGCCTACGTAAAATGGTTTGGCAGACATAAAGACTATAACAAAATTAACCCTTCGGAGGTGAAACATGAATATCCGCCCTGTTAAGACAGAAGGCGACTATGAACTCGCCCTCGAACGCATTGAATCGCTATGGGGAGCAAAGGCCAATACTCAAGAAGGTAACGAACTTGATATTCTTCTTACCTTGGTATCTGTTTATGAAAATGAACATCACACTGTTCCTCAACCAAACCCTATTGAAGCTATTAAGTTCGTGATAGATCAACAAGGATTAAATCAATCCGATTTAGTTCCATTTATAGGGAGTAGGTCTAAAGTTTCAGAAGTGCTTAGTGGAAAAAGACCCTTAACTCTTTCAATGATTAGAGCCTTGCACACAGGACTTTCTATTCCAGCTGAAACACTAATCCAAGAAGGAAGTCCTTTTTACCAAGACGGAGATGATGTTGATTGGAAAAAATTTCCAACATCTGAAATAATTTCGCATGGATGGGTGACGGATCTTGATCCTCGTACACAGCAAGAAGAAATAATGCGTAACCTTGCGGCTCAAGCAGGGGTTGATAATTTTTTGACCCAAACAGCCTGTTTTCGTCAAGGAACTCGCCGTAACGCAAAAGATGATTCGTTTGCTCTTCAAGCTTGGATTCTCAAAGTTTTAGTTGAAGCTCATAATATTAAAATGGACTCAAACTTCAATCAATCTGAACTTAATTATGACTTTTTACGCAAGGTCGTTCAACTTAGCACTCTTTCTTCTGGCCCAGCAAACGCTAAAGAATATTTGCAAAACAAAGGTATTAAACTAGTCATAGTGCCTCATCTGAAGCGAACATATGTTGATGCTGTACTTCTGCTGGAAAAAGGAAAAATTCCCGTAATAGGAATGAGTTTACGATATGATAGAATTGACTATTTTTGGTTTACCTTGCTGCATGAACTAGCTCACTTAGCACTGAACCACCTTACAGCCTCCGACGATTGCATTATTGATGATTTAGAATTGCATAACTCGCTAGATAATATAGAAAAAGAAGCTGATAAATTTGCAAAAGAAGTGTTAATCCCTAAAAAACTATGGTTAGCATCTAATGCGCCTAAATCTGCAAAAATTGCTGATATTATTTGTCTTGCAAGAGAAGCAGATATTCATCAAGCAATTGTTGCTGGAAGAATTAGATATGAAAAAAAGAACTACCGACTTCTTTCTCGCTATGTTGGACATGGAAAAATAAGAAGCCAATTTAATTAAAAAAAACCACTCATAGCAGTGAGTGGTTTTTTAATAAAGCGACCTATCTAAGCAACTGGGGTCGCGGCACAAATTGCTCCCAAATCATGACCCGGGTAGCTCCTTGTAAAGTAAGCATAGCTACCATGACATCGGAGCATCACGCAATAGCAATATCAGTTGTTAAGGAGTAAACATGTCAAAAGAAAAAACCAGAAAAATTGGTAGAGATGCCAAGAATGGACAATTCATCACAGTTAAAGAAGCAAAACGTCGTAAAGCAACTGCAGTAGTAGAAACAATCAAAAAAAATAATCATCCGTGACAATTGGAACCGGGTTCCTTTGTCACCGTATACATTACAGACTTTCCTCAATCCACATAATTTTACTATCCTTACTTCAAAAAGAACTCTGAAATATATTTACCCGCGGTAAATAAAATGATGACCGTAAGCATCCATTTGATAATCTTAGCTGGGAAAAATTTCTGGCAACGCGCACCGAAATACATGCCCGCCATGCCGCCGATGCCGAAAAGAATGCCAAGCGTCCAGTCCGGAGCTATTGCCATATTCGGATAAAGCGGGGCGATGGCTTGATAAAACAACACTCCCGCCACCGAAGTAACAAAAGTTCCCATAAGCGCCGCACCTGCCACGGTATAAACCGGCAACCCGAAAATAGTCACAAAAAACGGAGCAATTATAGACCCGCCTCCGATTCCATAAATACCGCCCACAATTCCAACTATCAAAGATAGTGAAAGAAGGCCGATTGATGAGCAATCATAAACCTCGCCATAAAATTCATAACTGATGCGTGTAGCTGAGAATTTCAGAACGCGTACAGTCGGAAGTTTTTCACCTTCATCATTTCTCTTTGAATGATCTTTGACGAGTTGCTGAAACTTTTCTTCAGCGTCTTTATTAGGACTTTTATTTTTTTTGAGTATGCTTAAGGCGAGTTTAACGCCGATCCACAACAACACTGCTGATGCAAAAAGCTTAAATGCTGTTGGATCAGGAAGCCACTTGACGCGAACAATAGCCCCGACAAGCACACCGGGCAAAGTTCCCACAATAACAACAATAGTCAGAGGCCAAACCATGCGCCCTTCACGGATATAGCGCAAAACACCTGACGGAATAGCGACAATATTAAAGAGCTGATTCGTTGCCGAAACGGATGGTGAAGTATAACCGAGAAACGACATCTGAAAAGGCATAAGCAGGAATGCGCCTGAAACTCCGCCCATAGAAGTGAAGAAAGATACAACGAAAGCCACTAATGGAGGGACAAGAGGGTTTACTTCGATTCCGGCAACGGGAAAATACATAGACTTATTCTCGCTTTTCAGATTGTGCAGCTCACAAATAGAGCGTTGTTATTATAATCTTCACTCGTTGACTTCCTATATCATACCTTGTGAGTAGAAAACAACTTCAATTTAAGCAGAATTTAGTTCCCCGGACCTGACTCGGCTCAAGCTGAAACTTTGAAAATCCATCTAATCACACCAGCCCGACTTCGGTCGGGGCATTTTGTTTCAAAATCTAGCCACCATAGAAAATCTCCCGCAACATCGTCAGCCCCCTCAACAATTCATCTGCCGTGCGCGGCCCGCTAAGTGAAATCCTAGCCATTGCGGGAACAACGCTGTCCCCCACCGCAAACTTTTCCGCACCGAATATATTTATTCCAGCCTCACGGGCCCGGGCTTCAAACAAATAACCCCGCCACGGTTTCGGCAATTGAAGCCAAATAAAAAATCCCGTTGGTTGCCCGTAATAGATCAACCCGTCGAGAAGATCTTTAACAGCTGAAAAACGCTTTCTGGCTTCATTCTGCTTAAGATTAATAATAGTATCTGCGGTGCCATCCTTTATCCACTCAGAAGCAAGCTCTGCATTAAGCGGCGGAGTCATCCATACTGTATTTAAAATCGCATGCGCCAATTGATCGCGCAGATGATTGGGAGCGGACATAAAAGCCACCCGTAATCCCACTGCCAGAGATTTAGAAAGCCCTGCAATGTGAACACTGTTTTCAGGAACCAGATATGAAACCGGAAGCAGAGAACTTTGCGTGGTCAGATCATAAGCATCGTCTTCAATGATAAGAAGAGAATGCTTACGCGCGATCAAAGCAATTGCTTCGCGTCGTTGCGCAGACATACACGCAGTAGTGGGATTCTGTACTCCGGGCATAAGGTAAAGCCCTTTGATATTCTCTCTGCGACAGACAGTATCAAGCGCTTCAGGAAGCATACCTTCCTTATCCATTGTAATCGGAACAAGCCGGATGCCGAGCATGGCCGCCAAAGTTTTCATGCCGGGATAAGTGAGAGCGTCCGAAGCAATACGATCCCCCGCACGAAACAACCCTGTCAGACAGCAGGTAAGTGCGTGCTGTGCGCCTGAGCAGACGAGTACATCATCAGGAGTGACATCAAGACGGTAACGTTTGCACCATTCCGCCCCTGCCGCACGATGCTCAGGCAATCCTCGCGGATCAGTATAGCGCATAAAGGCATTCGAGTTACGCCGCCGGATAAGCCTTTTCATTCCCTCTTGAATGTCAGGGTCCAGATCGTAAAAGGTATTAACCATACCCATCTCAATAAGACCGGGAGCATGCGGTTCAAATGAAACCATAGATGAAGAAATCCGCGCATCCGAAGCCACAAATGTTCCGCGCCCTACAGTTCCCGAAATAAGACCGCGCCGCTCAGCCTCAACATAACCGCGCGTAACAGTACTGACATTGATTGCCAGCTCGTCAGCCAGTTCACGGTGTGTGGGGAGTCGATCCCCCGGTTTAAGCTTGCCTGCAAAGATATCACGCTCAATAACATCAGCCAGTGCTCGATATTTCGGACCTGTCCCGACTTCAAGTATAGGGTTCCATTTTGTCATGCACACAATAATTCCATTGACTACACACAATGTCAACAATATGTCTACAATCAGAAAAATTGATACACACAATCTCGAAAGGAAAATATTATGCAGGAAAATTACTGGCCGTTTTTGCTCTTTGTTATTGTCATGACCGGAACACCCGGTCCCGGCAATTTATCGATGCTGGCACTGGGTCAGACAGTGGGCTTCAAAAAATCCATACCGTTTCTTATCGGGATGGTTACTGGCGGAATAGTTGTCGGGCTGCTTATAGCCTTAGGTCTTGGAGAATTATATACGACATCGCCACGAACAGCCTCAGCTTTCAAGGTTGTAAGCATCATATATATCCTCTATCTCGCCTTAAAAATTATGCGCATGAACGTGCAGCCTCCCGAAAAAATCAGGCCGTTCTCAATATATGACGGGCTGATGCTCCACCCGCTGAACCCCAAAAACTGGGCTATGAACATATCCGCATTCAGTCAATTTGCAGACCCTACGGCCCCCCGAATTTTTGAAATCAGCATATTTGTGCTTACTTTTGCCTGCGGAGCATTAATTTTCCACAGCCTCTGGGGCTACACGGGATCCTCATTGCTTCGTCTAATGCGCACCCGCAAACTTAGACTCTGCATCAATTCATCAATGGTAGTGCTTATGGTCGGCGCAACTTTATATGCTTTGTATAAATAAAATATATAGCCGGACTTCGGTATCAAATGGTTTTCGTTTCGAACTTATTAGGATATGAACTTTTAAGTACTGTTGAAATATAATTTTATGTGAGGATCAGGATTATGAGTAAGAAAATAGGCTGGATTGGAACGGGCGTAATGGGAAGCTCTATGTGTATGCACCTTGTAAAAGCGGGCCACGAAGCTTTTATATACAACCGCACAAAAGCCAAAGCTGCCGATCTTATTGCAGCGGGCGCAACATGGTGTGACTCACCCGCGACAGTCGCGCAGAAGGCCGATATTATCTTCACTATAGTTGGTTACCCAACCGATGTTGAGCAGACAATCCTCGGAACTAAGGGCGTACTTGCCAATGCTGATCCCGGTAAAATTATCGTTGATATGACAACCTCCGAACCGGCTTTGGCAGAACTCATCCACGCCGAAGCGGCTGATAAGAATGTCGGCTCCCTTGATGCTCCTGTCTCGGGCGGCGATCTCGGTGCACGCAATGCAACACTGGCAATTATGGTCGGCGGCGATAAAAAAGTTTTTGATAAGGTCAAAGATCTTTTCGATATAATGGGCGAGAATGTTCAGCTCATGGGCGAAACAGGGGCGGGACAGCACACCAAAATGTGTAATCAAATTCTAATAGCCGGAACAATGATCGGCGTTGTGGAATCCCTGCTTTATGCTCAAAAAGCGGGCATGGACCTTAATAAAGTAATTGATGTCATCGGTTCAGGCGCAGCCGGTTCATGGTCCATCAACAACTTAGGCCGCAGAATTGCCGACAGCGATTTCGACCCGGGATTTTTCATCAAACACTTTGTAAAAGACATGGGTATTGCCCTTGATGAAGCAAAACGCATGAAACTTTCACTCCCCGGACTTGCACTTGTAAATCAATTCTACATTTCCGCCATGGCAATGGGGCATGAAGAGCTCGGAACACAGGGACTTTATAAGGTTCTTGAGAAAATGAACGCGATTTAAATTAAATAAAAACCCCGCTGAAACTTCTTATCTAAAAGAGATCTCAGCGGGGTTATTCTTTGAAAAAAAGATACTAAGGTCTTTTAAACCCGAACTCTTCAAGAGCATTCTGAGCAGCACTAGCCTGCAAACCCTTAAGAAGTTCAACTCCATCATTATTTTTTTCTATAACAACAGCAAAATATTGCGCTTTTACACTAAGTGAATCAGGCAAATCCATAATTTCGATATTATCCATTCTTCGAGCAATATCCATTGCGGTTGTCCGGTATCCCAAGAAAAGATCTACTTTGTCCTCGGCAAACAAGCCATATACCGGAGAATGCGGTCCAGCCGATTTGGGAGAATTCTTCCCTCCGACCAGCGTCAGAGCTTTATTTCTCAAAACCTCACGGCTTCCGGGCTGTATAACCTCGGCCCTGTCGAACACTGAAAAAGCGTAATCTCCTCCGGGATCATCGACTGGAGTTGATGTTCCAACCCTATTTTCAGAACTCAGCATATTTTGCAAAGCATCCCCGCGCTGCAAAGCTGACGGACGCCCGAACAAGCACAACGAATTTTCAGTAAAAACTATCGGCTCGGAACAAAGGTCCATATCAGCTAGGATCTTACAATGCTTAAGGTTTGCAGACAAATACAGAGCTGGTCGTTCTCCCTGTGCTATCCGTTCCCTTAGAACTCCGGAAGGACCAAAGACAGAATTTATTGAAAAACCGGACCGTCCAGCCATAGCGGGTAAAACCTTACGCAAACTTCCAGCCGCAAAAACACGTATTTCTTTTGTCATATTCTAATCTTCCATTTTTTACTTAAGCATTTTTTGCCTGATCATGTTGCCCGGGCAATGCACACTTTTTCTCCGGCTTCAAGAGTAAACACATCAACGGGCAGTCCATACAAATCACTGAGCTTTTCAGAATCAAGAACATTCTCAGTTCTTCCATAACCTTGCAATCTTCCATCTGCAATCAATGCGGTTCGCTCTGAAAAACCTAAAGCATGATCGGGAAAATGAGTGGTCATTACAACGGCTAAACCCTGATCAGCGAGTTTACGCACAAGTACTAACGTTCGGGCCTGATTGCCGAAATCCAGATGCGAAGTAGGCTCATCAAGCAAGAGAATGCGTGCTTCCTGAGCAAGCGCTCTTGCAAAAAGAATCAACTGCCGCTCCCCGCCGCTTGTTTCATCGTAGGATTTATGCGCGAGGGATAAAATCCCTAGAGTTTCCATAGCCTGTTCTGATATGGCGTAATCTTTAGCAGAGGGCGACGCAAAAGCACCAATATGTGCAGTTCGGCCCATAACAACAACTTCAAGAGCTGAAAAAGAAAACACAGGAGTGTGCATCTGCGGCACAAAAGCGATAGCTCTAGCCACATCTTTGCGACTCATCTTTTGTACTTTCCTCCCCTCGATCGAAACCTGACCGAGCGAAGGAACATGCAGTCCAGCCATACATCTTAACAGAGTAGACTTACCGGTTCCATTAGGCCCAAGTATAGAAAGCACCTCTCCGGCGTGAACATCCAATGAAATATCTGTCCAGACGGACTTTCCGGCTTCGTAAGCAAAAGAAAGATTTGAAACCGTTAAAACTATGCCCAACCTGTCCTCCCTCTTCCTAAGAGCCAAGCAAAAAATGGAGCTCCCACTGTGGCAGTAAGGATTCCCAGTGGAATTTCAGCTGAACTTATATTTCTGGCAATGCCGTCAATCAACACAAGGTAACACGCACCTAATGCAAGGCTTGCAGGTATTAATTTTCTGTAGTCAGGACCGACCATCATTCTGGCGAGATGAGGCACAACGAGTCCAACCCAGCCCACAATTCCGCTGACGGAAACAGCACTGGCTGTAATAATCGTGACCGCCACAACCACACCGAAGCGCAACCGTCCGGCTTCCACTCCAAGAGTTTTGGCTTCCTCATCACCGAAAGAAAGAACATTAAGCCGCCACCGCACCATCAAAAGCCCGACAATGCAGACTCCCATAGGCAAAAGAACAGTATAAAGGTCTTCCATAGTAATTGAGGAGAGAGAACCCATAAGCCAATAAATAATCACGGGAAGCTTATCATCAGGGTCTGCAAGGTATTTGATAAGTGAAAGAAGCGATTGGAAAAAAGCTCCAACTATCACCCCGGCAAGAACAATGATCATTGACCCGCTGGCTTTATATAAACGACTCATCAACCATGCGGCAATTACGGCAGTCATTCCAAAAAAAAATGCACAACCTTGAATCATCACCGGCTGATTCCATATGATAATGCCTAAAGCGGCACCAAAACCTGCGCCGGAAGCAACACCAAGCACATAAGGAGATACCAGCGGATTACGAAAAAGCCCTTGAAAGGCCGCTCCTGAAACAGATAACCCGCCTCCGATAAGCATGGCCGCAAGGACGCGGGGCAAGCGAACATTAAGCACCACTGTCTGGACAATTGAGGACCATTCTCCACCCACAGGCAGCCCTAAAGCATCCCCTAAAATTAACAACACATCCAAAAGGTCAACTTGATATCTTCCCCAGGCAAGCCCCAGACAAAAAACAGCGGCAGGAGCTACCCAGAGTAGAATAGTCCATCTACTTCGAATATTCCTGCCGCTTAAGATTCCGGATTTATTTATACTCTGTGCCATAGAATTCTTTATAATAAGCCTGAACAAGAGCTGACAGATCTACATCCTTGAATTTTTCAGGATACAATGTTTTTGCCATCCACAATTCACCTAAAGCCATAGACTCAGGCAGAGGATGTCCCCAAGGTTTGGCATACTCAGGACAAATAAATACCCGATTATTTTTAACAGCACTGACTTCTTTCCAAATCGGATCACTAATCAAGTCTTTTGCTATTTTACGATGACGCCACTGGATAAAGACAACTTCAGGATTCCAACGCAAGATATCTTCCATAGTAACTTTTTTGAAACCGACGAGATCCTTAGCAGCAACATTCACACCACCGGCGCGCTCCATGATTACGCTTGTATATTTGCCGCGACCATAGGTTCCGAGGTTGGAGTGAGCCATGTAACATCTTACACGTTTATCTTCGGCAATTTTACCGAGATGTTTTTTCAATATTTTCTGATTTGAGTCGATAACAGAGATTAATTTTTCAGCCCTCTTTTCCTTGCCGAAAAGATTACCAAGAAGTCGAACGCCTTCTTTCAATCCTTCATTATAAGCCTTGCTCGCATCTTTCAAATCAGGATTGAGAACTGAGGTATGTTCATATCCTGCGTTGTAAAGGGATATCCCGACAACAGGTATTCCGGCATTCGTAATCTGATCAATCATATCTTTCGAAGCGTAATGAGTAACAATTACAAGATCAGGATTCAGAGTTAACAGGCTCTCCATATTCACACTTTTCAAGCCGCCGGGAGTAGGCATGCTTTCGATATTTTTGATACCTTTACGTGCGCCGGGCAGATATTTATCCCATTTCTCAAGAATACCGACAACAGAGTCGGCTGCACCAAGCTGAATCATAATATCTAAAGCCTGATGCTGCAAAACAACCGCACGCTTACTTACATCCGGAACAATAACTGTTCTGCCAAGCTGATCAGTAATAGTCTTCTGCGCCATAGCAGGAGCAGCAAAAAGGACTAAACAACTGATAGCCAAACAACTCAACACACCTAACATTCTTAAATTCTTCATAAAACATTCTCTCTTTATAAATTTTAAATCCAAATTATCAATCACTATCGCCAACAAATCTTGTATCGGATTTAAGTGTTTCCGACTTTTTTGCATTTTTTTCCAACCAGCCGAAACGATCAGCCGGAACTGCATCAAATTTTGCTACATACGGTTTAATATCAATCAAGGGAGTTCCGTTTAAAACGTCCACCCCTTTAATTTTAATAATATTTCCTTTAATTTCGAGTAGTTCAACTGTAGATATTCCTATCATATTCGGCCTGCGGGGAGCACGGGTAGAAAATAATCCTCGCTCAACAGTATCCATAAAAGGCTTCACGCTAAGCTTGTAGCCCTCATTTTTATGAAAATGATACAATAGAATAATATGTGAAAATCCATCCAAATCATTCAAGCCTTCTTGAAGATCTTCAGAAAGTTCAATATATCCGAGATCATCCTTTGCTCCTGAAGGCTGTATAGGCATTCCTTCAAGCTTATCAAACGGGGAGTGAATGTAGCCTATCGGGTGAAAATTAATTGTGTCCATAAAGTGTTCCCGCCTTATAATATTCTTAAATCATGAGAACGGATCGCCAAAAAAGAACTCTGGTCCTTTTTCAAATCCATTTCATAAAACGAATTGGTCATCATCATAACCGGTATCCGAACGCCTTTACTGCTATATGAAAGGTGGCAGAGATTCCCTTCATGATAAAAATCATCCAGAGTTGCTTCGAAAATATTCCGCTCAAAAGCATCTGTCGGCTTTTCTCTGAAAACCATCACATTTTCAGGTCGCAACGCTACTTTTACAGCCGGATCACTTTTTACATTCTCGACAACTGAAAGCTCAAGTCCCTGAATATCAACCAGACTTTTCCCGCCACAATTACTGACAACCTTTCCATCGTAAATGACCGCCCCGACAAAATCCGCAAGAAAGGAACTTTCCGGACAGTTGAAGACCTGTTCTCTGGTATTGTGCTGCAACAATTCTCCGTTCTTAAAAATGGCTACTTTATTTGCCATAGACCAGACATCGTCCATATCATGTGTGATATGAAGCACAGTAATATCGAGCTTCTCGATAGTTTTTCTGAGCAGTGAACGGATATTATGTCTTGTTTTAGGATCAAGGGCTGAAAGCGGCTCATCCATAAGCAGAAGTTTCGGTTCAACAACCAAGGCGCGGGCAAGTGCTGTTCTCTGCTGCTCACCCCCTGAAAGAGTTTCAGGTTTACGGTGCAGAATATGACTGATATTAAGCGATTCAGCCATCTTGATAATCTTAGCTCTTCTGCTTTCTTTTCCGGCATCAATTTTTTTCAAACCATATTCAATATTTTTAAATACGGTTAAATGCGGCAGAAGTGCGTAATCCTGATAGACAATGCCTATTCTTCTTTTTTCAGGTTTTTCATCTGTAATGTCACGCCCTTCTAAAAAAATATGACCCTGCTTAGGTTTATAAAAACCTATTATACATTCAAGAAGAATGGTCTTCCCCGAACCGGTCGGTCCCATCACTGCGAGGTAGTCACCTTTTTTAAGATCAAGGGACACTCCTTTCAGAGAAAACTGGCCAAGATCAATATGCAAATCGTTTACACTTAGAAAACTCATAGCTTCACTTCCGTCATTTCAAATACAAAAATCGCCGCAAATGAAACCGCTACCAACAGCAATCCGCTTGTTAATGCCATTCCCATGTTTCCGTAAGAAATATTGAGATATAAGGTTACAGGCAGCGTTTCAGTTTTCATATACGACCCACCGGCTAAAATCAGAACAGTACCGAACGTTCCGATGCAGCGGGCAAAAGCGATAACTGAAGCAGCCAATATTCCTTTACCGGCAAGAGGTAATGAAACTTTTATAAATGTTTCAAACTGAGTATAGCCGAGACTGCGTGAGATAAATTCCATACGGGGACTGATAAAATCAAATGTCGATTTCATTATGCGAATAGCATAGGGTAGCGCCGTAAAAAACTGCGCAACGACTACGCCTTCCTGAGTGAAAACAAAATTAATTCCTATTGATTTAAGAGCGGCACCAATCGGAGTTTTCCCAAAAAGTAAAATGAGACAAAGCCCCAAAACAAGCTCTGGAAAAGCAATCGGAAGATCCATAATGGTTCTGACTATTCCTTTGCCTGGAAAGCGAAGTCTTGAAAGTGCAAAACCAATCGGAAGAGAAAACAACATCACCAAAACAGAAGAAATAAGCCCCGTAATCAAGGACAAAGTAAGCGAAAAACGCATTTCTTCACTTTGGAGATTCATCCAGACATCTTCAAAAGTAGGCACAGTAAACAACGCTCCGATTGCAAGAACCAGAAGCGCTGTTATAAAAAACGTACAGCAAAGAAGCCATATCTTAAAAAAGTTTACCTTGTGCAAGCTTCAAATCCCCATTTTTCCCATACAGCCATTCCTTCAGAGGAAGCAATATAGTCATTTAATTTAACAGCCAGAGGATTATCTTTTGCCGAGATATGAAGCGCTGTCGGAATCGTCTTAATCATATTGCGGGCAGGATCGATTTTAATAGTCTGCACCTTGCCTCTGCCTTCCGCCCATGTGGTAACGTCTAACCAGTTAATTGTGGCGTCAGCCTGATCAAGAGCAGTATAGATAAGAAGCTGATTGCAGGTAGGAGCAAAAACAACAACATTCGGCTCAACTTTCTTCCAAAGTTTGCATTTACCGAGAAGTTTTTTAGAAACTTTTCCTATTGCAGCAGATTTAGGATCGCAAAGCGCAACTTTCAAACCGGGCCGGGCAAGATCATCAAGACTCTTAATATTTAACGGATTTCCAGCAGGAACCACAATCACAGGTATATGCTTAACTATTTTGATGATGCTGGGCTTATAGAGCCAGCCGTTTTTAACGGCATCATTTGTATATTTTTCTGCGCCGGGAATGAATACATCACAAGTCTGCCCCATAGACATCATTCCGAAAATTTCACCGGAACTGCCATAATGCACACTTATTGTAACGTTATTTTTTTTCTCAAAATTCTGCCGCAACTCTTCCATCGGCTTCATAAGTCCGGCACCGGAAAAAATTCTTAGTTCTTCAGCTTTTACGACACTTGTTAATCCTAAAAAGAATAAGCAAAACATAAAAATGGTTAATACACGTAACTTTGATTTATACATTTTAAATCCCCCAAATTAATTATAAAAAAACTCTATAATATTTATAATAGGTCAATATTATATGTGTTTTTTGACATAACAAGGAAGACTATTAATAGCAATGCGTCTATTATTAGTTACAAGATGGTACTAGAATAAAATATAAAACAACCTGCTCTTCTATTATCATTCATTTTTTAACCTTTATAACAATTATAAACACAGACCCAAGCATCATATACTAGTACTCGCTTCAGTTACATGCAGACAGATAGTCATCATTATCATTCAACATTGTTTTATTATGACAAAACAGACATAATAAAACAAAAACAGCCCCCGCACTAATGCGGAGGCTGTTTTTGTTCGAAACTTATATTGCTCTTAGTACGTTTTTACGAAGCTTCCTTTTCAGCCCTGACCTTCTTCTCAAAGTCACTGCGATCCTTTCCTACATAAAAAATAAATGTGCAAAGCATTACAACCATACATCCGATTAATGCGTCCTTTGCCGCACCCGATAGGGCTATCAGACAAAATCCACAGGCTAGAAGCGCTGAGGTGAGTTGCAGCCATGCTTTTTTAGCTTTGAATCCATAACGGCGCAGCAGATTAAGTGCAGAGTAAAAATACGGAGGAAGAGTCAATAATACTGCAATATTAATGATATTTCCAAACATACTCTGTGTGCTTCCGCCTTTAGACAGAACCATCAACACAACAAGCAGCACGCTCATCATAATGGATGAAAAAACAAGACCTTCAACGGGAACACCATGCTTATTCCGGTTGCCGAAAACCTTAGGAAGAGTTCCATCATTTGAAGCCCTGCAACCGGCCTGCGAAACAAGCATCATCCATGAACCGAGTGAGGCCAGACAGGCAAAAGCCGTGACAGCGGAAACCAGTTTAGGAACATATTCAGCATACGGGATATTTGCACAGATATGGCCCATTGCCAGCGAAAATGGTGCTCCCGACGCAGCAACAGTACTTGCCGGAAACATGCCTGAGATAGTGGTGCAGGAAAGAATATATACAACCCCCGCCACTGCCGTCCCTACCATCGTTGAAATAGGAATTGTACGCTTCGGATTTTTTACAACTGCGGTGTTTACCGAGGCACTTTCCACACCGATAAAACTCCAGATACATAGAATAATAGCCGCTAGAATTGCTGATTCCGAAGTTTGACCTTCCACAAGCCAATTGCTGTTGAACTGTGCCATATCGAAAAAGGCCCAGCCGGCTGTACCCGTTATTATCACCGGAATTAAAAGCAGCACAACTCCGACAGAAACGAGCCGCCCGATCCAGTCAGCTCCAAGAATATTGATACCGGTAAATATCCAGATAATTATTATGGAAGTTATGCCCGAATAGAGCGGATCTTGCAGAATGGGAAAGAAAATTGACAAATAATCCACGCCTGTAATAGCAATCGCAATATTACCTATCCAGTTGGCGTGATAATAAAGCAGACCGGACTGGTATCCCAGAATAGGAGCAACTTCGCCGGAATAAGCGATAGGGCCGCCCTCTTGCGGATCTTCCATCCCGAGCCTTGCAAACACATATGCCAGCGCCAATGCTCCGACCAGAGCAACTCCCCATCCGATCAAAGAAATACTGCCAATAGCGGCCAAGTTTGCCGGGAGCAAAGCAATTCCCGACCCCATCATGTTTCCGGCTACAACTGCGGTACACGCAATCACGCCCATTTTTTTGTGTTCGGCTGTAGCCATATTGCATCTCCTTATCTTCGTTAAATTGGGATATTAAATCGTAGTCCTATGTAATAATAAGGGAATAAAAACGTTTAATATATTACGAATTAGCTTCAACAGGTATTATCTTTTCAACTTGGATATCTTCTTCCGCCATAGCCTTCTTCCTTATTGCCCGATGATAAAAAACTAATGGAACCAATGTGAAAACAACAACGCCTGTTAAAAGAAATCCGACATAATAAAGTGAGGGCCACATTCCTTGTGAGCGAACGGCATGAGGCGGAATAAAACCGAACACAATAACAAACAAACACGTAACCATTGCTACGGACGAAACAATCCAGATACCAATCTTGCCGCCCGGAATGGTATAACCGCGTTTTACTTCGGGATGCGTATAGCGAAGCCGAATGGCCGCGGCAAACATCAGTAAATACATGATCAGATAAAGCTGAGCCGCCAGAGCACTCATAAGCATAAACGCACTGCTGACTGTCGGCATGAACAGGATTACACAGGAAAGAATAGCTGAAAGACCGGTCTGAATAATTAAAATATTTGTTGGAATTCCGTACTTGTTGGTTTTCTGCCACGATTTAGGAAGATACCCTTCCTTTGCAACTTCCCGAATCCCTTTCGAAGGTCCGACCATCCACGTCACAACCATTGTGAGCGCCCCATAAGCCAGAAGAAAACATATAATAGGGGTCATAAACGGCATGTTATGAATTTTAAAAAGCTTATCAAAAGCCTGACACACTCCGGCACTGAGACTTACCCCGTCAGCCGGAATAACCAACGCAATTGCAAGTGACCCAAAAGTTGAAAGTAATATAATGATGAGACAAGCCGCAAAAATTGCACGAGGATAATTCTTCGCAGGATTTTTCACCTCGTTCACGTGAACCGCAGACATCTCAATACCCAGAAATGAAACAAGCATTGCCGCAAGCAGCATAAGCTGTTGCAAGCTGTCGATATCAGGGACCAGCGCAGGCATTGAAAAAACTATTTCCGAAGGCTTGCCGGACAGCACATGAATAATTCCCAAAACAATAATCAAAATTCCGGGAATAATTGTACCGACAATCGCACCTGAAGAACTGAAAAAAGCTGACAGCTTCATATCTCTGAAATTAAGAAAAGTAGTAACCCAAAGCGTTATCTGAATAACTCCGACAATAAACCATTTGTTTTCAGCAAGTTCAGGATTGAAAGTATAAGCTATGGCAGACGCTCCGAAGGCAAGCACTGCCGGAAACCACGGAAGATTTTCCACCCACTGCATGAAGATGGCAACAAATCCCCATTTTGGTCCGAAGGCTTCCTTCACCCAGAGATACACACCGCCCTCGCCCTGCCAGCCGGAAGCAAGTTCCGCGGAAACCAAAGCAGAAGGAATAAAAAAACAAAGTGACGCTAAAGTAAGATAAAAAATCAATGACCAGCCATACTCGGCAAGCCCCGGCAAAGCACGCAGCGACATAATAGCCGCAACGTTGATCATCATCAGGGTGAATACGCTTAATTTGCTAGATTTTTGTGAATTATTCAGTTCAGCCATTTATATTATTCAGCCCCGTTTATCTCAAAAAAAATAAGTCCTCCGCATATTACGAAGGACTTATCTGCTTGATTATTATTTTTTTACGCACATGGTTCTAAAGTACTTTTTGCCGTCGCGCTCTATGCGTTCAACGCCGTGGATATCACTTTCATATCCGGGATACACATTCTCAAAGTTCTGACGGGTTTCCAAATATTCATAAACAGCATCAGCCTTGTCATTCAAAATTTCCCCGCCCATAATCACTGGAATGCCGGGAGGATAAGGAACAACCATCACTGCTGGAATACGGCCCTTCATTTCTTTAAGTTCAACATATTCAACATTTTTGCGGACAACGTTATGGTAAGCTTCCGAAGGCTTCATAGCCTGATCAGGAATTACCTGAAATGCGGCCTGCATCTTATCAAGCAGTTTGTGCTCTTTGTAATATTTATGGATGGAGTTACAGTGGTCTTTCAAACCCACTCCGTCATAAGCTTCCGGAAAACTCTGCACCAGATCAGGCTGCACTTTATTCAAAGAAACATTGCCGTCATAAAGCTCTTTAAACTTGAGCAATCCGGCCAAAAGGGAGCCTTGTTTAGCCTTGGTTGTTCCCATTGAATTAAGGAGCAGGAAAGAATAATAATCTGTTTTTTCGCAAACAATTCCGTGGTTAATAAGATAGTTAGTGACTATTGAAGCAGGTATGCCTTCATCCAGCATTTCACCGCTTTCCTTCAAACCGGGAGTTGTGAAAGTGAGCTTAATGGGGTCGAGCATGGCATAATTATCTTCAATGTCATCAAATCCATGCCAATCATCTTTTGAACTGAAAACCCACGGTTTCTGATTTTCACAAAGATACTGTGTCGGCACATCTTCAAAATTTTTGATTTCCCCGTCCTGATCAACCTTGGCGGGCTGCCACATTTCAAAGAACCAATCATTCTCATCCTTCATTTCCTTAGCAATTTTGGAAACTTTTTTACGCAGATTAATAGCTTCCAGAATAGTGTCATTCATCAAGACTTCGCCGCTGTCTTCCATCATTTTGGTTGCAACATCAAGCGAGGCTATCATGCTGTACTGAGGCGAAGTAGAGCCATGCATCATGTATGATTCATTCAGCTCATCAGGATCAATTTTCACATGACTTCCGTCCCTGACATGAAGCATGGATGCCTGTGAAAAAGCCATCAGCAACTTATGAGTAGAATGCGAACAGAAAATAGGCGGATGATTTTCATTGAGATCATCGTCAGCCATGCCGAAATGATCTTTGTAAATCGGATGAAAACGGGCGTAAGCATACCAAGCTTCATCAAAATGAAGGTTCTCAACACTTTTCTGCAACTGCTTTTTGATATTGATTACGTTGTAACAAATGCCGTCATAAGTGGAATTGGTGAGCGCAGACATTTTTACGCTGCTCGATTTAATATTATCCGGTATCAGTTTGTTTTCTTTAACTTTAGTCTGAATGGATTTTTCGGAAAATTCTGACAAACGGCAAGGACCGATAATCCCGCGTTTATTACGGCGGGGAACCATATAAATCGGATAGGCATCGGTTATGACCATGGCGTAGTTGAGCGACTTATGGCAGTTGCGATCAACAAAAGCGATATCATCCCGCACCAGCTGACTGCGCCAGATAATCTGGTTTACATTCGATGTTCCGTTAAGAACATAATAGGTCTGATCGGCACCGAATACCCGCGCTGAATTCTTTTCAGCATCGCCCACAACCCCCTCATGATCGAGCAGTGAACCAAGCTCCGGAACAGAAATGGAAAGATCGGAACGAAAAACATTTTCACCGTAAAATTTGTGCATCGCAACACCGGCAGGACTTCTGAGGAAACCTTCACCGCCCATATGTCCGGGAGTGTGCCAAGCGTATTTGTACGCTTCAGAATATTTAACCATTTGACCGAAAAAGACCGGATACACACTTTTTACGTACTCAATGAGCAAAGTTTCAATGCGTCCGGCGAGAAATTCAGAAGTATCGGCTGTTTTCCAAAGACATTCATTGATCTGGCGCAACACCTTCGTCGCCAAATCTTCCATCGCAGTTCGATCAGTCAGCAGGAAAATAGGGATGGTCTTATTGCGTTTACGGATTTCATCGAGAAGCAATTCAGGAGGCATAACTTCATCCGCTCTCTCTCCCTGAATATCCCAATCAATAACCACTGCGCCAAGGTCTGCACGGGACATGAAAATTTCAACAGCATCTTCATAACTGTAAGAAGGGATTACTGAGCATTCCTGCTCTCCGATAAGTTCTTCTTCTAACTCACGAAGACGAAGTCCTTCATCATTTGATGCTTCAAACTGACCGGAAACAATCAAAACAGGCCAAGAATGCTTGGTTATCTTCATCCCGCGTACTCCTTTCTAGTATTTCGTATTTAATTCCCTTAAAAAATATTCATCCCTCATTAAAAAACTTTTTATATTAATTACAATTACATCAAATTTGGAATAATGGCTATAGTATCAAAAAAAAGCCCCCATGATTTCTCATGAAGGGACTATCAGCTGCAAAACAAATTCAACTTATTTCATTACATTACCAAATCAAAGTTTCATACACACCTAGCTTAATGCATTTCTAAAGTATGTTGCCCAGCTTTTAAAGGCGTTCCTCTAAGCTCTATACCTTTCCCGTTTAATTCAGGTAACCACGCAGCATTCAATCCCTCCGGCAATGGAGCAAGAAGATTTTTCCCCCATCGAAGCTGCTGCGGTTCACGAGATAAATGATCTGCATCCGCAAGACTTGTTACAACCAGGAAAAATTGAACGGCATTATCGTGGCCGAGGTCGTCTTCCCACTCAAAAAGGTTACCGCTTTTCAACACCCTGTCCTCATCAAAAGTCAGCAATAAAGCCACCCGTTTGGCATCAGCTGTTGCGTGAACAAGTTTAATAAGTGATAGCCATTCATATTGCAGAGAAGCACCTACTTGAAATTCACTGATATCAATATTTTCATACAGCCAGACCATACCACTGCCCATTTCACCGATCTGATCAGGTGGACCTAAATCGGCAAGAAGCTCATTCCATGAGGATTTGCCCTGCTCATACTCAGCCGGATCAAAAGCAATCGAATTCAAGCCTTCTTTTTTGATAATAGTACAGCCTGAAAACAAGACAGAACAAAGCAAAAGTATTGTTAAAAATTTAATCGATCTCTGGCTCATAAGGCACGCTTTCCTTGCTAAAGCTGAAATCTTCCATAACTCCCTCGGCATCAAAAAAGAATACGGCCCGATCGTAAACAGCCTTATCGTTGGCATAGTTAAATACAAGCAAAAAGACTCCGCCACCTTTTCTGTGCTCATGCAAATAATAAAAAACAGGCTTTTCTTTAAGAGTAATAATCTGTGAAGGAGGCCCCAAAGCTTTGATGACATCCGCCTGAGTCGTCACGCCAGTCTTAAAAACAGGCGCATCCTTTGATCGCCATGTATTGTCCACTCCGGTAGTTCGCTCATAGCTTGCACAAGCGGACAACCCGAATACGACTAAAAACGACATTACTAATGTAAATATCCGTATTTTCATTTTTGCTCCTCGTTCTTCTGCCAAATAATAACTTATAAAAAATTAAACTGTCAGTAACTTTTCATTACTTTTAAGAAGATCAGTCAACGGCTCTCCCCAATAAATGACTTCCACTTTTTGCGCTTCGATTTCTCCGACCAAGCCATACATATCAGCGCAGGAACGGCACACACTCATATTCACGCCAGCTTTTAGCGCACTTGAAATAAGTTTTTTTATTGTCTCGTTCTCAGCTGCAAGCTTTACCGAGCCGCCCCAAATAATAATGGTTACTTCCTCCCACCATCCTTTAAGTAATGAATTAACACCATACATAAATACCATTTTTTCTGCAGCTTCAACATCAGCATTAGTCCATAGAATATAAAGATGTGTTTTCTCGCTCATTATCACCCCCGTGTTTATGTTTTAGTTATTGCTGCTAATGATACTTTTTTGGTATCATTTGTTTTTAAAAATACCAAAAGCAACCCTTCAGTCATAAATGAGATTAATTAATGCAAGTAAGAGAATTCAAACAGGAAGACGAAGAAAAAGTCATTGAATTATGGAAAGAATGCAATCTTGTTGCACCGTGGAATGACCCGAAAAATGATATTCGCAGAAAAATGATAATTGATCCTGATTTATTTTTGGTAGGTATATACAAAAACGAAATTGTAGCCACAGTGATGGGCGGATACGAAGGACATAGAGGATGGATAAACTATCTGGCAGTATCTCCGGAAGTTCAAAAAAAAGGATTTGCAAAAAAGATAATGAATTGTGTGGAAGACAGAATAAAAGCGAAGGGATGCCCTAAAATTAATCTTCAGGTCCGTAAAACAAATACTGAGGTTTTAGCTTTCTATCAAGGTCTGGGCTATGAAATTGATAACGTTATAGGATTGGGCAAGAGACTTATTTCTAACGATGAATAATTATACTTGATCTGTAACATCCTAAAGAAAAAGGGCTAAGCTGATTCAGCTTAGCCCTTAATGAAATCTTCTACGAAGCATTACTCTCAATGTACTCAAGAATTGATTGCGCCGAACGCTTTGAACAATTGACCGCTTCAACCACTGTCCTGGCACCGGTCACAACATCTCCAGATGCGAAAACCCCTTCCCGGGTTGTACGTCCTTCCTCATCTGTAATAACTAGACCTGTTTTGCCAACCTGAAGGCCAGATAAATTACCCCTCGGGGTCTGACTGACAGCAACAAACACTGAGTTTGCTTCAAAATATTCTTCAACACCCGCAATTGTTTCGAGGCGTGTTTTACCTTGCTCATCTTCAACTTTCTGCGTCTTGGCACACAATACGCGAGTATCTTCTATCTCAAGAGGAGAAGTGTAGAATTTGAACTTAACACCATCCAGTTTAGCGTATTCATATTCGTACTTGGTAGCACTTATATCCTCTTCGCCACGCCGGTATAAAATGGTCACTTCCTCCGCACCTTTCCGTAATGCGGTTCGCGCCACATCCATGGCAACATTACCAGCTCCGATGACGGCAACTTTTTTTCCTAATGTATAAACATCGGGATTTTTGAGATAATTGATAGCATAATGAACATGCCCAAGCGTTTCTCCCTTAAGACGCAGCGGTCTGGGATTCCATACTCCAGTTCCGATGAAGACGGCCTGATATTCATCCCGGAACAGGTCATCAATACTTATTACCGGACCAATGAGTGTATTAGGGCGAATTTTTACGCCTAATTTAAGCAATCTTTTTTTGATTTTTTCCAAAATATCTTTAGGAAGTCGGAAGTCAGGGATGCCATACTGGAGGACACCGCCAATCTTTTCTTCAGACTCAAAAATGGTCACGGCGAATCCTTGAGAGGCAAGGATAAAAGCAACGGAGATGCCGGCTGGTCCAGATCCGATGATGGCTATTCGTTTGCCGTTATTCTTGTTTTGCGGCTGACTTGGCTGATATTGATCCAGATAATATCTGGATACGTAATTTTCAATGTCACTCACTTGTACGGGAGAACTCTTTCGCCCGAGAATGCAGTGTCCTTCACAAAAATTTTCATGAGGACAAATGAGTGAACAAACTACAGAAAGTGGATTGTTCATGAAAAGTAATTCGCCAGCTCTCTGCATATCCCCATCCAACAATGCCTTCACCATTTTATTGACCGGGGTACTGATCGGGCATCCTTTAGTGCACAAAGGACGCTTGCATTGCAGGCAGCGACTTGCTTCCTCAATAATATGTTTTCCCATTATATTACCCCTTTTATGGCTTTAGTGGATGGTGTTGGCTTCAAGATCCGTAAAACAAATGCTATTGATAACGTTAGCGGATTGGACAAGAGACTTATTTCTAACGATGAGTAACTATACTTTATATGTAAGGTCCTAAAAAACAAAAAGAAAAAGGGCTAAGCTGATTTAGCTTAACCCTTAAATTTCCAAGTGGTGCCGAGGGAGAGAATTGAACTCCCGACACGTGGATTTTCAGTCCACTGCTCTACCGACTGAGCTACCTCGGCGCCGATAGGTAAGTCCTATCATAACATTGATTTATGTCAACTGAGAATTTCAGCTCTAAAGAAATTTATAAGCTTACCCAAAAAAACGACTCAAATTCGATTGAAATCTTCCACAATAGAAAAAGCCCTCATAATAAATTATGAGGGCTATTCTTTACAGATGGTGCCGAGGGAGAGAATTGAACTCCCGACACGTGGATTTTCAGTCCACTGCTCTACCGACTGAGCTACCTCGGCGCCGCTGAGGAGAGATAACTAACTAAACATGCTCGCCTTGGCAAGCTCTTTTTTAGTTTTTACTTAATTTTTTTCGTATTTATCCAATCCGAGCCTGATTAAGGCCTCTTTTGAAACCAGATTACGTATTCTATTACCATATTCTTTCTTTAACGCGGCAAGATATTCAGGATCTGTTTTACCTTTCCAGGTGGTCACTTCATTATATCTTTTCGGAATGGATATGGCATCCGGATCATAGCCGGTATCGAAGCGAACTTTCCACCGCATTGCCCGGACTCTTTCCCCGATGGTATCCATGTTCTCGGCAATTTCAGTATATCCGACAGATTTAAGACAGGCGGAAAGCTGCTCATCATTATAAACGCCGCGTCCGAACAGACAAGCGACCATTGAAGTAATGAAAGCACGTCCTGTTTCATCTCCGATAAGGAAATCACAGACTGCGTCAACATCCTTCTTGTCGTTTTTCTGATCCCAGGCGTACCCTCCTGAGTCCAGATGTGAATGTCTGAACCCTAGACTCTCCGCAACGTAGAAAGTCTCTCCTGTGGCATATCCCGCCATTTCCTGACCAAGGACGCATGCAAAGTCTTCTCCGCCATATTTCTTGGCGGCTACGAGAGTTCCTTTACTGAGTGCGGCATAAAATTCGTTCTCTGCCTGTCCTAAATAATTAACCGCTTTTTTATATCCTTCAGCATCACCGAAAGCGAGCGGAACAATTGTTTCTTTTTCAGTAATAATACCTTTTTCAAAAGCTTCAGTTGCCCATGCAAGAGCAACTCCGCCCGACATGACATCAAGTCCGACTTTTTCAATTTCGTCCATTATGGCAAGAACATGAAATGCATCAGTCACGCCAAGCATGGAGCCAGTTGCAAAAATAGGCTCGTAATCATAGGCCACCTGACGGTACATGTACTGATTCTGTTCCATAAATTTTTCGCGAACAAAACCTAAATGGATACAGCCGACAGGACAACCGGCACAGGCTGCGTTCCTGAGCAAAGTGTCATCCGCAAATTTTTCTCCCGTAATTCCGGCGATGTCATCATCTTTAGTGGCCTGAAGATTACGCCAAGGCAGAGACTTAAGCTCATTAAGAACATTCAGATTCGCGGCAGTACCTAAATTATGATATTTACTCATCATGTCAGTACCGGTCATTTTTTCATAAACTTCATCAAAAACCTTCGAATAATCTTTATTATCCGGCAATGCGAATGAACCGTCACCTTGAATAACAATACCTTTCAGGTTTTTTGACCCCATAACTCCGCCGGAACCGAGTCTGCCGAAGTGACGATATGTATCGGCATTAATACAAGCCATGCCGGATAAACTTTCACCCGCAGGTCCTATGCGTAAAATGGAACGATGCCCTGAACCGGGGAACATGCGGCGCAGCAGCTTACCTGTGGAAAAAACATCTTTTCCGGCCAGAAACTGAACATCTTTAACTTCAAGATGACTCATTCCGATGGAAAGACAGGACAAACGCGGAGCGCGCCCTTTGATAACAATGGCATCATAATCGGCAAAACGGATAGCAAGAGCTGAACGTCCTCCGGCATGACTTTCTGCAAACTGATCATGATACGGAGATTTAAATGAGCAAACGGTTTTGCTCATGAGCGGAAAAAGTCCGGTCAAAGCACCGATTGAAAAAATCAAAGGCTGGTCCGGGTCATCCCAAGGACGCTGAGCATGTCCATAAATATCGAACAGGAGCGCGCCTAAACCGCTCCCCCCTGCAAATTCATTACGTCCCTCAATCTTGGCAACATTTCCCTTACCGGTCGCAAGATCAACCACGAGAACTCTAAAATAATCGCGAATCATAATGCGTCCTCCTTCTTTGCTCTTTTCGTGCTCTCGGACTCACGCATCTCAAGACATTCATGAGGACAGAATTTTACACATCTTCCGCAATGAATGCAGACAAACGGGCGTTTCTTAAGATCTAAATAAATTGCATCAACAGGACAGGCTTCTGCACACTTTCCGCAACGTATGCACAAATCCTTTTTATGGATAACACCGCCACCTTTTTTGCGTGGCGACATAGCTTGAGTGGGACAAGCAACCGCACAAGGCGCAGGATCACAGGCAAGACAGACTTTCGCCACAAATCCGGTAGATAACCCTCCGGAAGAGGAAATTCTGATTCCTGCGGTGTTCCATGACAGCAACTTATGCACTTGCCGCGCACACGCAAAGGAGCATGAATGACATCCTATGCATCGTTCCATATGGGCAGCAGTCAGGGTTTTCATAATAAACTCCAAAAGGTTCAATTAAACAATTTATGGATAAAATTTAATGTTTTTTCCAGCAACACAATCAGAAACAACTATTAACACAACTGAAAAAATATGAAAATTAATTTCACTCACTATTCTCGTAACAAAAAGCTCTTCCTTCAAAGATTAATCAAATTACCCTTGACCTGTCGTCTCATTATTATATTATTTAATATCTAAGCAAAACAAATTAATGTGTGGCATAGGCCCCGCGTTCACAGGTAACCGGAACGGAGGAAATCATGAGAGTAGGTACGCAGATAACGGAAAAAATTATTGAGCTTTATCCTGAAATCAAAAAATTTAATCTGGATGTTACCGCCGAATTCAGCGACGAAAAAAATGAATGGATCATCACTCTGAGCAAAGGAAAAGAGACCCTCCAGACCCACATCAAAACCGGAGATGCTTTAAAATGTATCGAAGGTGAAAAATGTGTCTACTTCGGAAACCAATTAATGGGCTTTATTGATGCTTATTGCTCCGGCAGTGATGCCTGTAAAATTTAGCATTAAAAATAAGTGGAGGACTGCTAAGCTGTCCTCCACTTATATTTTAGAACTATTTGACTTCCTGAGCCTGCGCAAGATTACCGATTCCCTGGCCTTCGTATTCTTTACCCTTAAGGTTTGCTACGAGAAGTTTGGTAAGAACTCCTTTAGGTCCGAGTTCAAAAAAGGTCTTTACGCCGGCTTCATATTGATTGGCTATAATTTCAATCCAACGTACTGATGAAGTCATCTGAGCACACATGATCTTTTTAATCTCTTCTGGATTTTTTTCCGGTGCAGCAGTCGCATTAAAATAAACAGGAAATGCAGGGATATTCCAATCCATCTTCTTAAGATAAGCTGCAAATTCATCCGCTGCTTCCTGAATAAGAGGACTGTGGAATGCACCGCTGACAGGCAAGACTATAGCACGTCCTTTCTTCTCTTTTATTACTACGCCGGCAGCATCAAGAGCGGTTTTTTCACCACTGATCACATACTGAGCCGGAGAATTGTAGTTTGCAATTCTAAGTTCTTTACCTGATTCACTTCTGGCAATTTCAACGGCTTCTTCAACGTCACCCTGTGAAAGCTTAAGAACAGCGGCCATGCCATGATCCGCATTTGCGACCTGCGACATAAGCTTACCGCGCAATGATACAGCTTTTATTGTATCATTGATGCTGAGAATGCCGGATGCTCCAAGAGAAGCAAACTCGCCGAGACTATGTCCTGCTGTTGCGGCGGGAGTAAGGCTGTCTTTGAGATACAGCCAGAGTGACAAGTTTACTACTGTCAACGCAGGCTGAAGCGCTTCGGTTTTGGACATATCCGCAGGGGAACCTTGCCAGTAAATTTCTCTTAAAGGCAGTCCGCTTTCGGTTTCAGCAAATTTCCACATGTCCATTGCAACAGACCATTCTTCTGCAAGCTCACGCCCCATTCCAAGTTCCTGAGATCCCTGACCGGGGAAAAGTATTGATAAATCAGACATTATTTCTCCTTATGATTATAGTTACATTACGGTATTTTCACCGCTGTATATAAATTATATTTTAAAATGACTGTTCTTTCTAAATAATCCGCCAAAAGCAGCTTATAAAAAGCAAATTTAGCGGATCAATTCAAGCTCTATCTTCTATATAAAATCATGCTGAAATTTATTTTTCTTAATAAAAAGCTATAGAAAAAACCTTACACGTAAAAAAACGTATATTATAAAAAAATCAATCTTATATTGATTTAATTTTATAAAAATGAAGTAATTTATACAGTTGAACAACTTAAAAAAACTGAAGATACAAACTAGCAGCTTACTCTTATCAACAAATCTTGCGCGCAAAAAATAACTATCTATCCCAAAACATCCGCAACCTTCGATTCAAGCTCTTCCTTATCAATAGGCTTTACGCAATATTCATTGGCACCGTGTTTAACTGATGCGCGGGCTGTTTCCAGAGTAGGATATCCGGTAAGCATTATCACTTTTATATCCGGTGATATTTCTTTCATCAGCTCCAAGACTTCCACTCCGGTCATCTTTTTAAGCTTTATGTCCAGAATCGCCAAATCAACTTTATTCTTTGCAACATGATTAAGAGCTTCTTCTTCTTCGGAAAAAACCGAAACCTCATGTCCTTTACGTTCAAGAATACGTTTCAGAAGGACTCCAGCGTCTATTACATCATCAAGAACCAAGATATTAGCCATGCTTAATGCTCCTTAAAAACTACTTAGAAAAGCATATTCTATTCAGCCCCTATAAGTCGACCATCTAATTATAAAAAAAATGACTGATTAAATAGCTGTGCTGATACAGATTAATCACTTTGCACCCATTGCAATAAGCATATTAGAATATAACATTAACCTATCGCAACTATTAGTCTTTTAAAAATTTACCCTCTTCTATGCAACTCTCTAAAAGATATAATTTTTCTTAATAGTACATTAACTCTTTATTGCTTAAAACTTATCTTTTTATATAAAATTCACTTAATTAACTTGTTTTTATGAATTAAAAAAATCAATTTTCTCCGCATCCCTCAGTCGTAGCTTCAAAAAATAGCCGCTTTCTTTAATAGACAATTGTCAAAATGTATTTTATGCGAATCACCATTCGTGCGTTTAGCACATTAATATACATATTTTTTCGGATTACGTATAATTTTTGCTTAATCCGTTGTCTTTTCTCGAAAGGAGTTCAAACAAAATGCAAAAAAGAGAAACATGGGGTTCACGTTCCGGCTTTATTTTAGCCGCTGTAGGGTCTGCAATCGGATTAGGTAACATCTGGCGTTTTCCATACATAGTTTATGAAAACGGTGGTGGTGCTTTCCTTATTCCTTATTTTGTGGCGATGCTGGCTGCGGGTATTCCCTTCATGATTCTGGAGTTTGGACTCGGTCAGAAATTCAAAGGATCAGCTCCCAAAATTTTCGCTTCCATATCTAAACGCTGGGAATGGCTCGGCTGGTGGCAGATCATGGTCGCCTTCATTATTGACACATATTATGTAGTCGTCATCGCGTGGGCCATGAATTATTTAATTCTATCATTCACGCAAGGCTGGGGGATGGCCCCGAAAGACTTCTTCTATGGTGATTTTTTACATCTCAGTAGTTCACCAATGGAGATCGGCGGCATACAGTGGGCCATTTTTGCGGCAACTGCTACTGCATGGTTCTGTACTTTTCTTGCCGTCTTTACCGGCGTTAAAAAAGGAATTGAAAGAGCTAATAAAATATTTATGCCGCTTCTTTTCCTGCTGGTTTTTATATTCATTGCCCGCGGATTAATGCTTCCCGGAGCTGCAGATGGTCTCAACTGGCTCTTCAAACCTGATTTTTCCGCACTTTTAAAAGGAAAAGTCTGGGCTGACGCTTTCGGACAGATTTTCTACAGCCTTTCAATAGGTTTTGCCATCATGCTGGCATATTCCAGTTATCTTCCAAAAAAATCTGACATCACCAATAACGCCTGTATGACTGTTTTCATCAACTGCGGATTCAGTATGCTTTCAGGTATAATGATCTTCAGTGTTCTCGGTTACATGGCTCTACAGCAGGGTGTTCCAGTCAGTGAAGTTACCAATTCCGGTGTTGGCCTGGCATTCATTACTTTGCCGACTGCAATCAATCTGATGCCGATGCCTGTTTTCTTCGGTGTAATGTTCTTTCTGGCTCTCGTAGTTGCCGGACTGTCTTCCATGATTTCCATCACAGAAGCAGTTGTTTCAGCTATTATTGATAAACTGAACGTTACTCGTCAAAAAGCAGCAACTCTTTTCTGCGTTATAGGATTCCTCATTAGTATTATGTTCACAACCGGCAGCGGACTTCTGTTGCTTGATATTGTTGACCACTTTGTGAACAACTTCGGAATACTCATCGGCGGATTTATTGAAATCATCTTCATCGCATGGTTCTGCGATCTGGACGCTCTCAGTCAGCACATTAACACAACTTCTGAATTGAAAGTCGGTGGCTTATGGAAAACCTGCCTGCGGTACATTGTGCCTGTTATGCTCGGCTTCATGGTCATCAACAACTTCATTGGTGATCTTCAGACAAACTATGGCGGATACTCAAACACAGCCATTATACTATTCGGATGGGCTGTCCTTTTTGTCTGCTCAATATTCTCAATGACATTTGCACACAAAGATTTTGCTTTTGTGAAAAAATCAGAAAACAACCACTTCCTCAAAAGGAGATAGACTATGACTACCGGCGCAATAATTATGATGGTATTCGGACTCGGCATCACCTGGGGCGGCGCAATAATCTGTTTCCGCATAGCTCTTAAGAATAAATAATCACAGTTGATATACAAGTTAAAAGGCCGCTCCAGATGGAGCGGCCTTTTTTATAATTCTATTTATATACTTATGAACTCCTTGCTAAGCTCAATCTTCAAATGATAATGTAATTCAAGACTATTAAAAAAACTGATTTTAACCTCTTAGCAGGCTGCATCTTATGTCCGAATCTCCCAAGAAATATATATATTACTCTATTACCGCATCGATAGTCACGCTGGTTCTTAAATTCTGGGCATGGCATATCACCGATTCTGTAGGCTTGCTTTCAGATGCAATGGAGACACTTGTTAACCTTTCAGCAGGGTTATTTGCTTTAGCAGCGCTGACTCTCGCCATGAAACCGGCTGACCACGCTCACACATACGGACACGGAAAAGCAGAATATTTTTCAAGCGGCGCAGAGGGAATGCTTATATTAATTGCAGCCATAGGTATTGTTTATGCTTCCATTGAGAGGTTTATATCACCGTCAGTTCCCAATAATTTATTGACCGGTCTTCTCATTGCCCTGCTCTCCTCAGCCGTTAATTTTATTACCGCTAAAATTATGCTGAAGGGCGCTAAAATTCATGATTCAATCATCCTTGAAGCAGATGCTAAACATCTACTAACAGACGTATGGACTTCAATAGGTCTTGTGCTCGGCCTCGGTGTTATGCTTTTCACCCCGCCATCATGGGCTATCCTTGATCCGATCATCGCAATTATAATGGCTTTGAATATTATTTTCACAGGATTTTACCTGATAAAAAAATCATACTCAGGATTGATGGATAATACCCTTCCTAAGTCGGAGCTTTCACTTATTGATAAATCTATCAGGAAATGTGCAGGAGAAGAAATTCTTTACCATGGACTGAGAACCCGTAAGGCTGGTTCTCAGCGCTTTATTGATTTTCATCTGCTTCTGCCCGGCAAATCAACCATTGCCAGCTCTCATACGCTTTGCAGTGAAATTGAAATTTGCATAAAAGACGAACTTAAAAATTGCCACGTAACTATTCATGTTGAGCCGGAAGAAGATAAATCTTCTTATGACTGCGAAGAAACCGGCGGCTTATGCGGCTCTATTCTCAGATCAAATAATGAATAATTTTATCACAGTGCTTAAAGAACGAACGATTAAACATACACACCAAGGCGAACAGCTCGAAAGCGTACTCGTTACACCGGACGTTTCAGGATCGTTCCCGGCTGTTCTGTTAATTCATGAATATACCGGACTGAACAAAGTCACCTTAGGCCACGCAAGACGACTTGCCCGTACCGGTTACGCTGTGCTTGCCGCAGATTTCTACGGCCCTGACAACCGACCTAAAAATATTGATGAAGCGCGAACAGCACACAGAATTTACCGCGATGATCGGCTTTTGATGCGCAAACGAGCACAGGCATGCCTTGAAGTTCTAACTAATCAGCCTGAAGCTAACTCCGCAAAAATTGCGGCTCTCGGGTTCTCATTCGGAGGCGGGGCTGTATTGGAACTCGCCCGTTGCAATGAACAGTTTAATGAAAAAGATGCGCAGTTAGCAGGAACAATAAACGGCGCTATCAGTGTTTACGGATACTTAGAAACAACTCATCCAGCCGCATATGGACAAATCAGAGCAAAGCTTCTTGCGCTTCATGTTGAAAACGACCCAGTAGTACCCGAAAAGCACGCTGAAATGTTCGTAAAAGAAATGAATGAAGCACAGCCTGACTGGTCGATGATACGCATTCAAAATGCCAAGCACGGCTTTGCAAACCCTGACGACACAGCTTTTGATCCCATTTTAGCTGAAAAGGCATGGGATATTATTTTAGATAATTTTAACAAGTGGCTTTAAAACATAAAAAAGCCTCGCATTTTGCGAGGCTTTTCGAAGATCAATTTATAGAAATCAACTACCAGCTATTTTTATGAACCCGTTCTTCTTTGTAACGATCTTTATACTTTTGTTCATGAGTAGGCCATCCCAGTACTACAAAACTGAGCGGTATTACTTTTTCAGGCAGATTGAAATGCTGTGAGAAAGCTTTCACTCTGTCTTCCATCGGATAAATACCTGTCCAGACTGCGCCCAGACCACTCGCGCGAGCTGCCAGCAGTAAATTCTGTGTAGCTGCGGCACAATCCTGCACCCAGTATCCGGGATATTTTTCAAGACTCAAATCACCGCAAACAATAATACCGACAGGCGCATGTTCCGCCATTGCGGCATACTGACTATATTCTTTAACTCCGGCTAATTTTTCATGATCATCAACTACAATAAACTGCCACGGCTGTGCATTGCCCGCACTTGGCGCAATCATAGCTGCGCTGAGAAGCTCTTTAATCAATTCCTCAGAAATAAGTTTATCTTCGTACTTCCTGACACTTCTTCTAGTATGGATCGCTTCTAATACTTCCATTTTAGTTCGCTCCGGGTTTTAGATTCTATCAAAATGATTAAAAATATAAACTTCAATATACATTCAAATTTTATAAGCGCAAGCTCGTATATTCATTCTTTGATATGTTCATAATTTTTTGTAATATACTGTATTTAAACAATTACTAATATATATCTTTCTTAAACCTTTATTACTTAAAAAAAATACTAAATATTCTTGATTTTCGCTGAATTTATTATATTATAGAAATAACTACACAAGCCTTACTCATTTGGAATTGTTAGTTCAACCCCTTTGGCGGTGTCGAGCCTCCTCCCTCACCACTCGATGCCGCCATCCTTTTTGCCTTTTAACTCCATTCTTAATCCTTGACGAAGTGCTCATCCGGTATGATTCTTAATTGATCTTGAATCATAAACCGGGTTGCCACTTGAAACAGCAAGACAAAGTACAGGAATACATAAATTCACTTCTCGCCTCTCCGGTGATGGGGGATCAGGTCGTTCATCACAGAGTGATTGACGGTAATAGTGCTTTGTACGGTGAATCGCGTCATAAATGGCCTGAATCTCTTGATTGCGTTATGAATTTCAGAGAAATAGAGAATCTTTACTCTCATCAGTCGGAAGCAACTGACTACGCCCGTGCCGGAAGAAATGTCGTAGTTGCAACACCTACCGCCAGTGGTAAAACACTTACTTATAATCTGCCTGTTCTTGAACAATGTCTGCGTAATCCTGATAACCACGCTCTTTACCTCTTTCCGCTCAAAGCTCTTGCACAGGATCAGCTTAAAACTTTCAATGAAATGACTGCCCTTCTGCCAGAAAATATCAGGCCGGATGCAGCAATTTATGACGGTGATACCACCCCCTATAAACGTAAAAAAATACGCGATAATCCACCGTCTGTTATTCTTACCAATCCTGAAATGCTTCACTTATCCATCCTGCCTTATCACGAACGATGGGCTTCTTTTATTGCCGGACTTACACATATCGTTGTGGATGAAGTGCATACTTATCGCGGCGTGATGGGTTCACACATGGCTATGGTTTTCCGCAGACTGCTCAGAATATGTAACTTTTACGGAGCGACCCCTTCTTTTGTTTTTTCATCAGCGACAGTCGGTAATCCGGCCGCTCTTTGTAATTCTCTGACGGGTCTTGAAGTTACAGCAATTACTGAAAGTGGAGCCGCATCAGGAAAACGCAATTTTGTTTTTTTCAATCCTGTGGTCAGCCCTTCAAATGCAGCTATACAGCTGCTCAAAGCCGCACTTACCAGAGGTTTACGAACAATAGTCTATACACAGTCCCGCAAAATGACTGAACTCATAGCCATGTGGGTGAGTGAAAAAGCCGGAAAATATAAAGATAAAATAAGTGCATACAGAGCAGGATTTCTTCCTGAGGAAAGAAGAGAAATTGAATTAAAAATGTCCTCAGGCGAATTACTTGCAGTAATATCCACAAGCGCGCTTGAACTCGGAATTGATATCGGCGGACTGGATCTCTGTATTATGGTCGGCTATCCCGGATCAATTATGGCCACCTTACAAAGAGGTGGACGCGTCGGGCGCAGTAATCAGGAATCAGCAGTTATCCTCATTGGACAGGAAGATGCGCTTGATCAGTATTTCATGCGCCATCCTGAAGACTTTTTCTCACGGCCGCCTGAGAACGCTGTGCTCAATCCATATAATCCCGTAATTATGGAAAAACACCTCATCTGTGCTGCTTCTGAACTTACTTTGCGCGAAAATGACTATCTTCTCAAAGATGATAAAATCAGAAGTAGAGTTCTTGAACTTGAGCAGGAAGGCGTACTTCTGCGAAACAAACGCGGCGATGAAATTTATTCCAAACGAAAAAGACCTCATCGGGAAATATCTCTACGCGGTGCCGGCGGTACCATTCACATTGAAGACTATGATACATCAGAACCTATCGGTACCATTGACGAAGTAAAAGCATATTCCGAGGCTCACGAAGGCGCAGTTTATATTCATCGCGGAAATACATACTGCATTAAAGAATTGGATTTAGCTTCCAGAAAAATTTCAGCTGTCAAACAACGAGTTGGTTATTACACCCGCGCGCGTAAAAATAAATCGACACAGATACTTGAGATATACTCTCAAAAAACAGTATTCGGCATTGTAATGCGTTTCGGTAAACTGAAAGTAACTGAGCAAGTGACAGGGTATGAAAAAAGAGCTGTGCGCGGCGGACAGTTGTTAGGAATTGTCCCTCTAGATCTGCCTCCGGTCATATTTGAAACGCAAGGGTTATGGATGGAAATTTCATCTGAAATTAAACTTAGAGCTGAGGATGAATTTATTCATTTCATGGGCGGTATTCATGCTGTGGAACATGCCGCGATTGGAATTCTTCCTTTAATGGTTCTCACTGACCGCAACGATTTAGGCGGAATTTCAACTCCCATGCACGAGCAGGTAGATGGTCCGGCAGTATTTATCTATGATGGTATTCCCGGCGGTGCAGGGCTAACTATGCAGGCCTTTGAACATGCAGAGGAACTACTTGAACGGACCTTACAAATAGTTTTAGACTGTGAGTGCGAACTTGGATGTCCGACATGTGTGCATTCTCCGAAATGCGGATCAGGCAATCGTCCTATCGATAAAAGTGCCGCAATTTTTGTTCTGCAAAATATGATACATGGTGAAACACCTAAAAATATTGAGGATATAAATATGCTTCTCAGACCTTTCGGCGAAGAAATTAAAAAGGAAGTTATTGAACCGAAAAATTTCGGAGTGCTTGATGTTGAAACAAGACGCTCAGCTCAAGAAGTTGGCGGCTGGAATAAAGCTGAACGCATGGGTATATCCATCGCTGTCCTTTACGATTCTGAAGAAGATAAATTCTTCGAATATGAAGAGCATCAGATCCCTGAAATGATAGATCGCCTTCAAAAAATGGACCTAATAATCGGCTTTAATATCGATAGGTTTGATTACAAAGTACTATCAGGAGTGCATGCTTTCCATTACAAAGGTTTACCTACTCTGGATCTACTTATAAAAGTACACGAAAAGCTGGGATATAGACTGAAACTTGATAACATCGCGCAGGCAACATTAGACACAGCTAAAAGCGCAGATGGTTTGCAAGCTTTGGAATGGTGGAAAGAAGGAAGGCTGGATCTCATCACCGATTATTGCAAGCAGGATGTTGCTGTAACCAGAGATGTTTATCTATTCGGTAAAGAAAACGGGTATGTGCTTTTCACGAATAAGGATAAAAAGAAAGTGCGGTTGCCGGTCGAGTGGTAGGAAATTAAAAATGGTGGCGGGATATTTTCCTTAAAGATTAAATATCTCAGCCACCAGCTTTAATTCAAATAGCCCCACCAAAATCGTCAGATTCATTTTCATCATTACCGGTGTCTTTAACTTTAATATTACGATCTTTAACTTCTTTTATTTCTTTTCCACCGGACAATTCAAGTTTCTTTAAATATTCAAGCTTATACTGCACCGCTTGCGGATTAGGATAAGTATCAACGATTCTATTTAACAATTCTATAGCTTCTTTAAATTCATGCTTTTGTTCATGAATATCTGCAAGCAGAAATGTCGCTTTTGCATGAATATTTTCTGGAACATTATCCATTACTATCAATTTATTAAGTTCTGACTCTGCTCTTTCCCACGCCTGAATAAGAGTGAGGGTTTGTGCCATCTCATACAGAGCCTTAGCTTTTATTTTCGAATCATCAGTGCTGCCGGCAAGATCATTATAGGTATAAATTGCCAAATCATAATTTCTTAAATCACGAAAAGTTTTAGCTAATAATGTTCTTGTTGAATCAAGCTGTTCAGACGATTGATCTGGAAATTCTAAACTTTTTTCAAGAGCTTCAACGGCTAATTTATATTGACCGTTTCTTATGTACATCTCCGCAAGCTTACCCTTTAAATCCGCCGCGAGATCGTTCTTGTGACCAAATTCAAGATACATAGCTTCCAGTAAAGAAGCTCCTCTTTCACTGTCATGACGTACTTCTGAATCTATTTTTACGAGGTAATTCCACGCTTCAAACCTGTATTTACCTTGTGGATTATCTTGAAGATATCTTTCAAAGCCTTTTTCAGAATCAACATAAAACCCGCTGATAAAATTTTTACGCGCTTTTTCAATTACCTTAAAATTATCATCAGCGGGTTTTTCGCACCCCTGAACCATAAGGAACAGGGATACGAAAATTAATATAAACCATTGTCTCATGATTCGGTTTCTTCCTCATCAACAAGAGCTTCAACGCCGTCATCCATTACAAGGTCAAATCCGACTGCATGATTATTCTCATCCATTCTAACAAGCCTTACACCCTGAGTTGCTCTTCCTACAAGACTTACGTCTTTAACTCCGAGGCGGATAATTTTATTAGCAGAAGTAAGAATAACAACTTCATCGTCAGTTGAAACCATAATGGAACCAAGAACCTTACCGGTTTTGGTTGTAACGCGCATACTGATTATACCTTTACCACCTCTGGTCTGGAGACGATGCTGCTCAATATTTGTGCGCTTACCGTAACCGCCCTCAGAGATTGTAAGGAGCTGGGTACGTTCTTCATCACCGGTGACAACACCTGAAACAACTTCATCTTTAGGACGGAGGGCAATACCCTTTACGCCGCTGGCAACTCTACCCATTGCACGGGCATCCTGACAGCTGAATCTGATAGAAGTACCGTTCTTGGTAACAAGAATTGCTTCGGAATCAGCATAAACTTCTTTTACCGTGATCAGCTGATCGTCTTCCCTCATACTGACGGCCCTGATTCCGGACTGTCTGCAATTACGGTAAAGAGCAATGCTGGAACGTTTTACCATTCCCTTCTTAGTCACGAACAGGAAGAAGCGGTCTTCTTCAAACTCGCGCATAGTAAGAGCTGTTGCGATCGCTTCATCTTTTTCCAGCGGAAGCAGATTGGCAATATGTGCACCTCTGGCTATACGGCTGGATTCGGGAACCTGATGTACTTTAATTTTGAACATCTTCCCTTTCGTAGTGAACAGCACCAGGAATTGGTGATTCGAAGTTGTCAGGAAAGTATGGATAAAGTCTCCGTCCTTTGTCTGAACTCCTGCAATACCTTTTCCGCCTCTCTTCTGCTGCTGATAATTGGAAAGAGGGGTACGTTTGATATAGCCGCGTCTTGAAAGAGTGATAACTGCGTCATCATCAGGAATCAGATCTTCGATATCAATATCATCAGGATTCTGATCCATAAGCACGGTTTTGCGATCTGTTGAATATGAAGCTCTTATATCAGTAAGCTCTTCTCTGATTACAGATTTCAAAACGTCTTCATTTTCTAAGATGCTTTTGAAGTATTCAATCTTTTTGAGAATCTCAGCATATTCTTCAAGAATTTTTTCATGCTCAAGGTTAGTCAGTCTCTGCAATCTCATATCAAGAATTGCCTGAGCCTGAACCCTTGAAAACTCAAAGCGATCGATAAGTCCGATTCTGGCTTCATCGCCATTGCTTGATGCTCTGATGATTTTTACAACTTCATCAATATTATCAAGGGCAATTTTTAAACCTTCGAGTATATGTGCACGCTTTTCACACTTATCAAGGTCAAACCTTGTACGCCTGATAATAACTTCCCGGCGATGTTCAAGGAAGAAACTAAGAATATTCTTAAGGTTCATCAACATTGGTCTGTTACCGGAAACAGCCATCATGTTGATACCGAAACTGGTTTCAAGCTGAGTGAATTTGTAAAGTGAATTGATAATGATATCAGCGATTGAACCTCTTTTAAGGTCAATAACAATGCGGATACCTTTACGGTCTGATTCATCGCGAAGATCAGAAACACCTTCAATTCTACCTTCTCCGATGAGAAGTGCTATTTTTTCAACTAGTGTTGATTTGTTAAGAGCATATGGAATTTCAGTTATAACGATACTTTGACGACCGTTTTTAAGTTCTTCAACTCCCAACACACCCCTGATCTTAATACTTCCGCGACCTGTTTTATAAGCTTCTTCAAGCCCTTTACCACCGAAACACAATCCCGATGTAGGAAAATCAGGCCCTTTGATGAATCTCATAAGATCATCAATAGAACATTCAGGAGCATCCAGAAGATGCAGAGTTCCGTCTAATAATTCACCTAAATTATGAGGCGGAATATTTGTCGCCATACCGACTGCTATACCAGTTGTTCCGTTCAGCAGAAGGTTAGGAACTTTAGTAGGCAGAACAGTCGGTTCTTGCAGAGAGTTGTCATAGTTATCTCGGAAATCGACTGTATTTTTTTCAAGGTCAGCTAAAAACTCAGAACTGAGCTTTGACATTCTTGATTCAGTATAACGCATTGCTGCCGCAGCGTCGCCGTCAATGGAACCAAAGTTACCCTGACCGTCAACAAGCGGATCGCGCATGGAAAATCCCTGCGCCATACGTACAAGAGCATCGTAAACAGCAGAATCACCATGCGGGTGATATTTACCGATTACGTCACCGACGATACGAGCCGATTTCTTGTATGCTCTGTTATAACTATTTCCCAGTTCGTGCATAGCGTAAAGAATACGCCTGTGAACCGGCTTTAGACCATCTCTTACGTCAGGGATAGCTCGCCCTATGATGACGCTTAGAGAATACTCTAAGTACGATTTTTTAAGTTCTTCTTCGATAGTAATCTGATCCACTATTTTCCTCCGATTGGAAACGGAAATTGCCGGAATTAAATATCAAGCTCTTGAACTGCAAGAGCGTTTCTTTCAATAAATTCTCTGCGTGGCTCAACGTTATCTCCCATCAAATCCATGAAGATTTCATTGGCACCTACAGCATCTTCGATAGTTACCTGCAACATAGACCTTTTATCAGGGTCCATTGTGGTTTCCCACAGCTGCTCAGGATTCATTTCACCCAGACCTTTATAGCGCTGTAGATTGATTCCTTTGTATGCCTCTTCAAGGACTGCATCGAGAAGGTTAAATATTCCGGTGACAGGTATAGTTATCTCACCGCGTTCAATAACAAAATCGTTTCCGGAACATTCTTGTACAATATTCCTGTTCTTTTCAAAAGAATGTCTGAAAAGTTTGGAATTGAAGAATTCAACAGCGAGTCTTGTGCGGTTTCCGTTTTCATTTTCAAAAGTAACATAAACCCGTTCTTCACCATCATCATCTTCACGTTCGATAAAAACTTTAAACCCGGATTTAAGCATTTTACTGACAAATTCTTCAGGATCACTTTCAACAAAATCAGCAGGAGTTATTTTACCTTCATAGCTGATTAAAGCAGCAAAAAGTTTATCAGAAATACCCATATTTATAGCATCAAAAACTTTATTTTTAATAAAGCGGATATCCTCAAGCAGAGTGGCAAGTCTTTCACCTGTGTATTCTTTGTCGTTACTACTTTTGATAATTATATCTTTTGCAACCCTTTGAATAAGCAAAGTATAAAGCTCTATATCGTCTTTAATGAATTTTTCAAATTTACCCTTTGCAATTCTATAAAGAGGAGGCTGAGCAATATACAAATGACCTCTCTGGATGAGTTCTTCATACTGTCTGAAAAAGAAAGTAAGCAAAAGTGTCCGGATATGCGATCCGTCAACATCAGCATCAGTCATAATTACGACTTTGTGATATCTGAGCTTGTTAAAATCTTTTTCACCTTCTTCCTGTCCTATGCCGATACCCATAGCAGTGATAAGAGCACGGATTTCTTTATTACCGAGCATTTTATCAAAGCGGGTTTTTTCAACATTCAGAATTTTACCTCTGAGCGGAAGAATTGCCTGATGTTTAGGATTACGCCCCTGCTTAGCTGAACCGCCAGCAGAGTCCCCTTCAACTATGAATAATTCACATTCTGAAGGATCTTTACTCTGACAATCAGCAAGTTTACCGGGAAGTGAATGGTCAGACAAAGCGCCTTTTCTGCGGACAAGTTCACGAGCTTTTCTTGCCGCATCTCTTGCTCTTGCAGCATCAACAACTTTTTCGACAATTGACTTCGCATCTTTCGGATTTTCCTGAAAATAAGATGAAAGTTTGTCGTAAACCATTGTTGCAACAATACCCATCATTTCGGAGTTACCAAGTTTGGTCTTGGTCTGTCCTTCAAACTGAGGATCACAAAGTTTAACACTCAATACAGCAGTCAGACCTTCACGAACATCTTCACCGGAAAGCTTCTGTTTAAGCTTTTTAGGCAGATCAGAGTTCTGAATATAAGTGTTGATTGCTCTTGTCAGCGCGGTTTTAAAACCGGCCAGATGAGTTCCGCCTTCAACTGTGCGGATATTATTGGCAAAAGTGTGAGTGTTTTCTTTGTAGGCTGTATTGTATTGCAATGCCAGTTCGGTAACTACGTTTTCCACTTCAGTGTAAGCATATACAACTTCACTTACAGCTGTCTGACTTTTATTAAGATCTTTGACAAACTCAACAATACCGCCTTCAGCTTTAAAACTTGCTTTTTCATTGGTTCTTTCATCGAGAAAATCGATTTCAAGACCTTTGTTCAGATAAGCTAGTTCCTGAAAACGCTTTCTTAACACATTGAAATCATAGTGATTAGTCTCAAAAATCTGTTCATCAGGTCTGAAACGGATGGTTGTTCCGGTTGTAACAGCATCACCGATGCATTCCACTTGACCTGTCGGAACTCCTCTCACATACGACTGACGATACATTTTACCGTCTCTCCTGACCGTAGCCTCAAGATGTTCGGAAAGAGCGTTTACACACGATACTCCGACCCCGTGAAGGCCACCTGAAACTTTATAAGCATCGTTGTCGAACTTACCACCCGCGTGAAGAAGGGTCATAACGATCTCAAGAGCGGGTTTTTTTTCTTTCGGATGAATATCGACAGGAATACCGCGGCCGTCATCCGAAACGGTTACACTGTTATCCATGTGAAGTTTAACTTTAATCTTTGAGCAATAGCCACCCATAGCTTCATCGATAGAGTTGTCCACCACTTCGTATACAAGGTGATGAAGACCCCTTGTATCGGTTGAACCGATATACATAGCAGGTCTTTTTCTTACAGCTGCCAATCCCTCAAGGACGGTAATCGAATCGGCTGTATACTGATCTTTGTTTTGAGCCATTAAACATCTTCCTCGCTGTAGTAAGTCTCTTCCTGAACCTTCATAGGCATAACAATTACGAGGTACTCATTGTCCTCATCTCCGGTTAAACCGCAAGGAGCTTCAGATCCTGTCAGAGTAAAGCTGATTTTTCCAGATTGAAAATGACCGAGGATCTCAATCAGATTCTTTGTAGGAAATGCAATACGTTCCATTTCACCGCTAAACTCAACTTCTATGGATTCTGTTGCTGTTCCGACTTCCTGCCCCTGACTGAAAAGAATAAGTTCACCGGGGTTGAACATGAAAGACGCACAACGATTTGAATCGGTATTAAAAATAGAAATACGGTCCAGAGCGTTTGAAAGCTCTGATTTTTCAACTTTCATACGGGAAACATCATCGTCATTAAGCTTTGCCAGAAAATTCTTGTAATTTGGATACTGATAATAACTCAGAGGCATGCTGAAAGTTTCTTTTCCATCAGCAGTCTTAAAGAATAATCTTTTTTCAATAAGGCTCATTTCAATTTCATCATCAGTGAGCCATTTTTTAAGTTCAGAAAGATATTTTTTTTGAATAAGAATGCCTTCCTCAGGAAGAAGAGCATGAATATCATCATTGAAAAATTTAAGTCTTGCGAATTGATGTCCGTTAAGACCGCATGCTTCAACATAGTTTCCGTTTTCATCAGAAGAAGGAACGATGTTCATACAAGCAATTGCTTCCATGCTGTCTTCGTCGCTTATGCAGAATGCAATGCGTTCGATAATTTCAAGAAGAAAGTCACCTGACCAGTACACAGCTCCTTCAGCAGGAAAAGTGGAAAATTTCTGAAACCATGTTGGATCATTTACTGGAAGTTTGTATTTCCTTGATCCTTGCTCTACCAGAATACTTGATCCGTCAGGATCACTTTTGATTACCAGTTCTCCTGAAGGAAGTTTTCTTACCAGATCATAAAAAGCACGTCCCTGAACTCCGGCAAGACCTTCTTCGATGATCTCAGCAGGATAAGTTCCGCAAAATTCAAGATTGGAATCTGTGGACATAATCCTCAAATTTCCTTCTTCACTTTTCAGCCAGATTGTCCGCAAATATGCAGCTCCTGTTTTTGCGGGAATGATGCTGGCAGACTTCTGCAATCCTTCGATGACTTCGTCCCTATTCACCTTTAAATACATATATATTCTCCTTGTAGATTTAGTAAGGTTGGTTCTTATGTTTCTTATTGAGTTAACTATTTAAAAACATTTACTTTTTTTTATACATTCAATGTCATTCATTGTGAACATATAGACACTGTTTATGAACTTGTTCAGTTTGAAACACGTAATAGACACGTATTCTTCAAATCTATCAACACCCTTTTCAAAACCTTATCATCCTTTTGTAATAACTGTATTTTTTTAACAGAATATAGGACTGTACTGTGGTCTTTACCTCCAAATATCCTTCCGAGTGCAGGGTAAGATATTCCTAAAAGATCCCTGCAAACATACATGGCAATCTGCCTTGCGTGTGCAGTCATCTTATGCCGTTTGTTACCGGTAAGGTCAGATGGTTTGAGATTAAAATGCGTTGCAACAGACTTGATCACATACTCGGGAGTGAGAGTCTCATCTGTTTTTTCTTCAGTGTTGTTCAAAATGTTTTCAAAATCTTTTTCATCCATGTTCTTGCGGACAAGTTCTCTGAATGCTGAAAGTTTTATTATTATTCCCTGAAGATATCTGAAATCCTGAAATCTCTGTGAAAGTGTCAGGATTTGGTCTTTGGTAAGCGGAAGCTTCTTAAGTTTGCACTGCTTTTGAATGTAAATAGCCCTTATTTCGAGATCAGGGCGTTTCAGATTCACAATAAGTCCCCACTCCAATCTTGACTTCAGATTCTGATCAAGAAAGCTGTAGGAGGCTAATTTATCGGTGCAGCAGAAAACCATCTGTTTTCCATTTTCATAGAAATTATTAAAAATAGAAATTAATTCCTGCTGGAGTTTTTCGTATTTCTGGATTTGCTTAAGATCATCGAGAAAGAAATATTCAAAATCGAAAAAGTAGTTTCTGGCGCGAATCATATCTCCGCCGAAGCGGACGGAATAAATATTTTGAATATCGTCTATATTTCCGAGAAATATTTTATCAGATTCAACTTTTTTGCTGATCTCGTTTGCAATAGATTTAAGTAAGTGGGATTTACCTGAACCGCTTTTACCGCAGATAACAAAGGGATTAAATGCAACACTGTCGACGTGTGTTACTTCTTTTGCGGAAGCCAGAGGAAAATAGTTACTCTTGCTGATTAGAAAATTTTCAAAAGTAAATTTATGGCCGAAAGGAAAATCAATTTTTTTAGTGTCGGTAACTTGCCCGGCTGTATGAGTTCTTGAAGTGCTGCTGTTGAGGTATGAAACGGAAAATCCTCCACCGAGGAATAAACCTAACTGCTCTTCAAATCTGTCTTGGATGCTGGATCTGAACCATTGAGCGAAAAAAGCATGTGGAAAAGTTACAACTACATCTCCGGTGTCGTCGGAAATATCGAGATTAATAGGGTCAAACCAGCGTTTTAAGTCTGAATCGGAGCATGTATTCAGAAGGTGATTTCTAAGTGCATTCTTCAAGTGATTTATTTTTTTATACCAATGATGTAAGTTGTTGAAATTAAAGAGGAAAAATTTAGTTTTTTTTTCCCTTAAAAAGCATTGTTTCTTATACATTAAAAGAAAGCTTTAGCCAAGACGGATATGCCCTTAAAAACGTTTTAAAAAACTGCTGTCAGGATAAATTACATTTTAAAAATAAAATTGCATTCAAGGGGCTTTTAAGCCACAATCTCTGTTCTTCTAAAACTTAATCAAAATGGAGTCTTTTCAATGGCGAAGACCTTTGAAGTCAACAAGACTATAAAAGAGATAAACGAGCGCATCAAAAATGGTAAGGCTGTAGTTGTCAACGCTGAGGAAATGGTCGAAATTGTCCGTTCCAAGGGTAAAGTTGAAGCAGCTAAAGAAATCGATGTTGTTACAACAGGAACTTTTTCACCGATGTGTTCTTCAGGTATGCTGTTCAATATTGGGCAGGAACCGCCTACAATGAAGACTTCACAGGTTTGGCTGAATAACGTTCCATGTTATGCTGGAATTGCAGCTGCGGACGCTTATATTGGCGCTACAGAGCCTGCTGAGGACGACCCGCTTAACAAAGTATATCCTGGAAGATTTGCTTACGGTGGCGGTCATGTAATCGAAGATTTGATTGCCGGTAAGACTGTTCGTCTTAAAGCCAAAGCTTACGGAACAGATTGTTATCCGCGCAAAGAGATTGAAAAAGATATCACGCTGAAAGATTTACCAAATGCTGTTATGTTAAACCCTCGCAATTGTTATCAAAATTACAATTGCGCAGTTAATATGACCAGCCGTACTATTTATACTTACATGGGGCCGCTTAAAGCTAATCAGCGTAATGCAAACTACGCTACAGCCGGACAGCTTTCACCGCTTTTCAATGATCCGTATTTGAAGACTATCGGTCTTGGAACACGCATCTTTTTAGCTGGCTCTAAAGGGTATGTTATCGGTGCTGGAACACAGCATGTTAAGAATCCAGCCCGTAATGAAAGAGGTATACCTCTCGGCGGATCCGGAACTCTTATGATCAAAGGTGATTTAGAAGGAATGGATCCACGTTATTTCCGCGGTTTGAGCTTCCAAGGTTACGGTTGTACAGCTTCAGTAGGTATCGGTATTCCTATTCCGATTCTTAATGAAGAAATGGCCTGGTTTACCGGCGTAAGTGATGCTGATATTCAGATGCCTGTGAAAGATTACGGCTATGACTATCCTAACGGAATTGGACGTGCTCTTGCTCACGTAACTTTTGAAGAACTTAAATCAGGTGAAATAACAGTTAACGGGAAAGTTATTCCTACTGTGCCGTTAACAAGTCATGTCATTTCTCTTGAAATTGCAGATAAGCTTAAATCATGGATTCAGAAGGGTGATTTCCTTTTAACTGAACCAGTTGAAGAGATTGAATCCACTTAGATTTTCAGATTGTTTTTATTTGTAATTTAGTTTGTTGTTTTTAATAAAAGTTCCGTAGAAATTAATTTTTCTACGGAACTTTTTGTCTTGCGAAATTAGATAATTGTGTTCATTCTTCCCGCTTGTTTTAAAACTCAAACCTAAGTTAAAATAATGCAGTCTAAAAATATAAAAGCTGATGTACTCTTACTGGTTACAGCAATGATCTGGGGAACAGCATTTGTGGCGCAAAGAGTAGGGATGGACTACGTCGGTCCGCTTACTTTTAATGCTGTTCGTTTTGCTCTCGGTGCCATTGCGCTCCTTCCACTTGTCCACAGGATGGACAGGGAAAAAAAGAAAGACGGAACTTACAAAAAACTGGATATGAATCAGTTTTTCAAGGGAAGTTTAATTACCGGATTAGTCTTGTTTTTGGGAGCTTCTTTGCAACAGTGGGGTCTTGTTTACACCACTGCCGGAAATGCCGGATTTATTACAGGTTTATATGTTGTAATTGTTCCTATAATGGGGCTTTTCTTTAAGCAGAAAACAGGATTGCCAACATGGGTTGGTGCTTTGCTGGCGGTAGTCGGAATGTATCTGCTGAGTGTTAACGAAGGATTTAATATATCTTTCGGTGATTTATTAGTACTTATAAGTGCTTTTTTCTGGGCCGCGCACGTAATTGTAATTTCACTTTTTTCATCAAAGATAGAACCTATTAAGTTTGCTATCGGCCAGTTTGTAGCCTGTTCAATATTAAGTTTTATAGGCGCGTTTATTTTAGAAGATGTTTCATTAAGCGGTATTTTTGACGGAGCTATTCCTATCCTATACGGCGGGTTAATGTCCGTAGGTGTTGCGTACACTTTGCAGGTAATAGCATTGCAGGATGCGAAGCCTGCACACGCTGCGATCATACTGAGTTTAGAATCCGTATTCGGGGCGTTGGGCGGATGTCTGCTATTGGGCGAGGTGCTGACAACTCAAGGATTATTCGGTTGCGGGCTTATGCTATGTGGTATGTTGATTTCACAGGTTAAGTCGCATTAATCCCAATATTTTTTCAAAAGAAATTTATATGATCTGATTCCGTGGATCATTTCTGCAAGTTTTGTGGGTAGAGATTTAAACGCTATTTTAAATGAAACGTGTTTGAGCAGTCTTTGAGAATAGAAGAGCGTCCAGCGCAATCTGTTTGAGTAGATAATTTCAGGGAATATATATTTTTGTAAACGTGGAATATAGAATTGAGCGGGATTTTTATTTTCTGAAATACCTTTGGCTATAGCTTCCGCAGCGTATCTTCCAGTCTGTAATGCGTAGAATATTCCTTCTCCGAAAAGAGGCTCTACCAGTCCCGCCGCATCACCTGCCAGTATGGTTCTGCCATAGCAAGGATCTTTGATGTAATTTCCGTACGGAAGTGGAAAGCCGTGTAAAGGAATGGACTCAGGATTTTTGACTCCCTGAGTTTTAAGAAAATTCATGAAAGTAGCTTTAAAATTTGTTGTACAGCGATTCAAACTGCCGATACCTACCACAACCTTGTCTTTTGCCGGAAAAACCCAGATGTACCCTGCCTTAAGGCATCCTATGTATAGTTCAGGCCATTTTACTTCTCTGGGATAATCTTTGGCATCGAAAGTTATTTCGATGGTGGAAGCCATGTTTTCTTTCCAGGCTTTTTTGTCATAAGGAACAAATTTTCTGATAGTGGAATTAACTCCGTCAGTTCCCAGAAGATATTTACCTTTGAAAATTTTGTTACTTTTAGTTTTTATTTCAGCATCTTGATAATTGCAGTGAACTATTTCTTCCGAGGTGAAAATATGCGCCCCGGCATTTGCAGCTTTTTTAAGAAGAAAGTAATCAAAGACTTCTCTGTTTACGAAACGGAAAGGAACCGGTGATGCTCCGTCCTGTATTTTATGATCTCGGTAATAAACGGAATATTCGGCTGCTTCGTAGTCAATAAGTCCATTATCAATTATATCTTTTTCGTTACAACCGTATATTTTTTCCAGAGTTTTCATCGTCTTGTCGGTAATAAGTCCACCACAAAGCTTTTTTCTGGGGAATTCAGCCTTGTCGATAATAGCTACTTTAAAACCTTTTTCAGCGAGGATATATGCGGCTGATGAGCCTGCTGGGCCTCCCCCTGCAATAATGACATCAAATTTACCTGGCACAAGAACTCCTGATAAAATCAGTTATTAGTTCGTAAAATCTTCTAACAAGATTTGCATTCATAACCTTTAGAAACCTGCTTTCGCAAGCAAGACCTTGGATATTTTTAAACTATGAAAAAAATTGAAGGAATAATTTTTGATTTTGATGGAACTCTCGCAGAATTAACCATTGATTTCAATGAAATGAAAAAGAGATTAAAGGCGATTGGTAAAGCTTTTTTGGACCCTTTGCCTGAAACCGATAACCTTCCGGCACTTGAGTGGGTTGATCATATTGCAGCCTGTCTTGCAACAGATGATCCTGATCTCGGGAAAGAATTTCACACAAGATGCAGATTTTTAATAATTTCAATGGAAATTGAAGCGGCAAAACATGGAAAATTGTTTCCGTTTACCTATTCAATTTTATGTGGATTGCAACAAAGCGGTATAAAAACCGGAATCATTACACGTAATACCTCGGTTGCGGTAAAAACAATACTCCCTGATGTTGAAAAAATGTGCGGTTGTTTTTTATCCAGAGACGATGTGGACAATGTGAAGCCTCATCCAGAGCATATTTTAAAAGCTCTCGGTGTCATAAATTTATGTCCTGAAAATGCGTTGATGGTAGGTGATCACCTGATTGATATTGAAACGGGAAAAAGAGCGGGAACACTGACAGCAGCTGTAGCAACAGGCAGAATGTCAGTCGAAGATTTAAAAAAAGTAAAGCCGGATTTTATAGCAAAAGATTGTCAAGAATTGATGGGTATTTTGAAAGAAATGGGTAGGGTTTAGGCTGGATTGCTAAAAGTTTTCGTAGGAGATTAAAAAGGGGACTATTTTGAAAAATAGTCCCCTTTTTATATGCTGAAAGCTAATAAAACTTATTTTTTATAAATAGCGCCAGTAGACGCTGAAGTTACATTTTGGCTGTATCTTTTCAGAAATGCTGAAGGCATTTCTTTCTGGATAGGTTTGAATGTTTTCATTCTGTCGGCAATTTCATCATCAGTAAGAACTACATTTATTGAACGGCCGGGAATATCAATTTTTATTTTATCTCCGGTCTGAACAATACCGATGGTTCCGCCTGATGCTGCTTCGGGTGAAACGTGTCCGATTGCTGCTCCGCGTGTTCCGCCGCTGAAGCGACCGTCAGTTATGAGTGCTACATCTGCGCCAAGGCCCATGCCCGATATTGCGGATGTAGGTGTCAGCATTTCGCGCATACCCGGTCCGCCTTTTGGTCCTTCATAAAGAATGACAATCGCATCTCCTTTGACAATTTTACCGCCCAGAATAGCTTCAACAGCTTCTTCTTCGGAGTTGTAAACTTTGGCGTTGCTGGTTGTTTTCATCATTTCGGGAGCAACCGCAGACTGTTTAACAACACATCCTTCCTTGGCGATGTTACCGAACAGAATAGCGATTCCGCCTTCGTTGCTGTATGGATTATCAATAGGGCGGACTATTTCGTGGTCTTTAACGCATGCGTTAAGTTCTTTGATATTTTCGCCGATGGTCTTGCCTGTGACAGTCATGGCATCCAGTTCGATACGTCCTGATTTTGCCAGCTCGGCAAGCACAGCCTGAATTCCGCCTGCATCGTGCAGATCCTGAATATGATGAGGTCCGGCCGGTGAAAGTTTGCACAGGTTTGGTGTGTTGCGGCTGATTTTGTCAAATATAGTCAGGTCCAGTTTAAGACCTGCTTCATCAAATATTGCGGGGAGATGCAACACGGTGTTAGTTGAACAGCCGAGTGCCATATCCATTGTAACCGCATTTGTGAGACTTTTTTCAGTAACGATATCGCGTGGTTTAATGTCTTTTTCCAGCAGATCCATTACTCGTGTACCTGCTCTTTTGGCGAGGCGGATACGGTCAGCCATTACAGCCGGTATGGTTCCGTTACCGGGCAATGCAAGTCCGATTGTTTCGGAGAGGCAGTTCATTGAGTTTGCTGTGAACATACCCGAGCATGATCCGCAAGTAGGGCAGGCGCTTTGTTCAAGATCAGAAAGTTCATTTTCAGTCATGCTACCGGTTTTAACCTGACCGACTCCTTCGAAAACAGTAATCAGGTCGACTTTTTTGCCGTCCTTTTTACCTGCCAGCATGGCCCCGCCGCTGACAATAACTGTAGGAATATTGAGCCTTAGAGCTGCCATGAGCATTCCCGGTACGATTTTATCGCAGTTGGGAACCAGAACCAGAGCATCAAATGGATGAGCGGTGGCCATGATTTCAATGGAGTCAGCAATAATTTCTCTGCTCGGCAGGGAATAGCGCATTCCGGCATGGTTCATTGCCAGTCCGTCACAGACTCCGATGGCGGGAAATTCCATTGGAACACCGCCGGCAAGGCGGACACCGTCTTTAACGGCTCTGACGATTGTATGTAGATGAATGTGACCGGGAATAATTTCGTTGGCAGAATTGCATATACCGATAAGGGGTCTGTTCATTTCATCTTTAGAAAGACCCAGTGCATATAATAAGGAACGGTGAGGGGCTTTTTCCAGCCCGCCTGTCATTTTTTTACTTCTCATAAAGTCCTCTATCAAATTATTAAAATTAGCCGCGTACAGCGACAAAACTGCTCAGCATTCCGATCAGAGTGACAGCTCCGATGAGAGCTCCGCATTGTTCAGGCGGCAGAAATGTCAGTTTCATAAATAGCGGCGGAAAATTTAAGGCGTCCTCGAAAAATTTTTGCGCACCGTAGAGTGTTCCAAGTGCTATGGAACTTCCCAATAAACCGAGCAGAGCTCCTCCGGTAAGAAGCGGCAGACGGATAAACCATTGTTTTGCGCCTACTAAAGAAAGAATTTCTATCTCGTCTTTACGAGTCATGAGTGAGAGGCGGATGGTGTTACCGACTACAAGTGCAACGACTAGTCCCAGAAATCCGATTATGGGCCATATTACGGATTGTGTAAGGTTGATCCAACCTCTGGCTAAATCAATCTGTAAAGGATTGTAATGAACCTTATCAACAAAAGGAAGAGCTTTAAGCTGGTTGAGAAGATCGGTTGCCCACATTTCATTTTCAACCCCCGGCTCAACTGAAAAAGCCAGCAGTGCGGTTGGTTGAAGTGGATTATTACCTTCTTTCATCCATGCAAAGTCATCGGTTCCGCTTAGAGCTTCGGAAAGTTGTTTCAATGCTTCGTCAGGCGTAAATGTTCTGATTTCTTTTAATCCATCAAGCTTTGAGAGTTTTTCCCATTGCTTGCTGTATTGGTCAGAAGATGTTTCAGCCTGCCAGAAAAGCTGGATTTGAACTTGTCCTCTGCTTTTCAGTAATTCCTGATTTACGTTATGCAGGGTGACCATAAAAAGTCCTGCAAGCAGAGAAACCATTGTGACTGCAATGAGCGTAAAAAGGTTTGCCCAGGGATGAAGTCCTAAATCCCGTATCCCTCTGCCTATCAGTCTGAAAAGAAGAAAAATCATAGGTTTAACTCCGAAAGGATATAATCCGGAGGCTCACATATTTGCCCGTCTTCAAGGTGAATAATTTTTGCATCCGGCACTGTGCGGAGTATTTCACGGCTGTGAGTGGCCATTATTATGGTTGTTCCGTGGGTGTGAAATTGCTTGAACACATCCATCAGGTGCATGGAAAGTTCAAAATCTAGATTGCCTGTGGGTTCATCTGCAAGGATCAGTTTGGGATTAACTACCATTGACCTTGCAATTGCCACACGTTGCTGTTCACCGCCGGAAAGTTTGTGGCAATTGGAATAGGTTTTACTTTCGAGGCCCAGAGCGCGTATGATAGCCCTGACTCTTTTATCTATTATGGATTTGGGCATACTTCTGACTGTAAGTGCCAGAGCCACATTTTCATAAACTGAGCGGTTCGGTAAAATTTTAAAATCTTGAAAAACCACTCCGAGTTCACGCCTCAGATTTGGAATATGTTTACGTTTTATATTATGCAGATCATATCCTGCTACGCTTGCCTGCCCTCTTGTTACCGGCAGAGCTCCATAAAGCAGACGCATAAGTGTAGTCTTGCCTGCCCCGGAATGTCCGGTGAGGAATATGAATTCTCCCTTATCAACATGCAGAGAGATATCTTTGAGTGCCCAGTTTGAGCCGAAGCTGTACGACAGGCGATTAAGTCGGATCATATTAAATAGTGCCTTGTTGTTGAAAGGCTAGAATTTTACGTTTAAGTTCTGTCCTTCAGAAGTTGTGCATGATCCTGTTCCGCCGGATTCAAATCCTTTGACTAAATCATTTACTTTAAAGTTGCATTTCATGCTTTTACCGTCGTTACTGAACATAGTGACAGATTTAAGGTTACTTTGTATTTTACCTTTATATACTGCTCCGTCCGGAAGCTCTGAAACAATGGAGTACGTGGCGTGTGATTTCACGGTTGGATTTCTGGTTGCAGACATTTTAACCGATCCCAGATCACTGTCTCCGATTGTAACGTCACCATTCATGGGAACGGCAGCACATGCGGCAAGGGTCATAAGCAGTGTAATCAAAAAAATTATTCTGTAGGTCATTTTTAGCTCCTGATTTGAGATCTTAGCAGGGGTGAACCTGATTTGCAAAAAGGTTTGTTTCGGTTAATGGTTATAAAATCACGGTGGAAAGCAGGATATATCCCACAGAAAGATTTACGTTCATCTTCTTTTGAATTATATTTAATAAGTCATATAAGCAAAGTATGTTCAAGATTTCTAACCCAAATTTGTTTTATAAAAAAGAGTGGTAATCGGTAACTGGTCATTTTTGTGAAAATTGCTCCCGATGTCAGTGGGGCAAAAGCAAGTCATTGATCGGGGAATAACATATAACTGAAGCAGCAGGAAAGCGATATGAAAATTTCTGAAAGACTTATGAGAGCAAAGCCGTCCGCAACTTTGGCGGTCAATGCAAAAGCACAGGAACTGCGCGCACAGGGCAAAGAAATTGTCAGCCTTGCGGTTGGCGAACCTGATTTTCAGACTCCACAACATGTTTGTGATGCTATGAAAAAAGCTGTCGATGAAGGTTTCACCCGTTATACTCCGGTTCCCGGAATTCCTGAACTGCGCACAGCTGTTGCCGGTTATTACAAAAGATTTTACGATGTTTCAGCCAAAGCAGAAAACACAATCATCAGTAATGGCGGGAAACATTCGCTTTACAATCTATTCATGGCTCTGATCGATCCGGGTGATGAAGTTCTTATTCCTGCTCCTTATTGGGTTAGTTATCCTCCGATGGTTGAACTTGCAGAAGGTAAACCCGTAATAGTTCCGACAACTGCTGAATCCGGTTTTCTTGCTCAGGTTAAAGATCTGGAAGCGGCTTGTACTTCTAGAACAAAAGTTCTTGTTTTAAACACTCCTTCCAATCCGACAGGCGGACATTACCCTCAGGATCATCTTACTGAAATTGCTGAGTGGGCTAGAAAGAAAGGAATTTTCATTATTTCAGATGAAGTTTATGATAGACTTGTTTACAAGCCTGCGACTTATTCTACACTTTCTAATTTTTGGGAAAAGTATCCTGAAGACGTAGCTATTGTCGGCGCATTATCCAAAAGCTTCTGCATGACCGGATGGCGCGTTGGAACTTCACTTGCTCATCCTGACTTAGTTAAAGCAATGATTAAAATTCAGGGACAATCCACTTCGAATGTTAATTCCATGACACAGAAAGCTGCTGTAGCAGCATTCGAAGGTCCTTGGGACTTGATTGATAAAATGACTGTTGCCTTCCAGAGACGCAGAGATCTTGCTTATGATATTATTTCTTCGTGGCCCGGAGTTATTTGTCCTAAACCTGATGGAGCATTTTATCTGTTCCCCGTTTTGAATACTTTCTTCGACGAAGAAACACCTGATTCCGCTTCCATGTGTACTAAGATTCTGGAAGAGGCAGGCATTGCTCTAGTCCCCGGTTCCGCTTTCGGCGATGACCGTTGTATCCGCTTTTCCTATGCTCTTGATGATGAGGTTCTCAAAACTTCATTGGAAAAAGTTGGGAAAGTGTTGATGAAAAAATAAAATGTTCGTAAAGATAGTCATATTTGATTAGTAATAGGATCTTACCTCTCCCGGAAAAGATTAAATCTTTCCGGGAGAGGCTTACGAACCCTTAATCGCGGAGATCGAGTATGGCAGCGAACATTATTGACTGGACTGACAGTTGGCAGGATAAGCTTGATATAAAATCAAAGTATGCTTCTGCGGATGCAATTTCCGCCAGATTCAGCAAAGAAGTTGCCGAAGGTAAATTACCATTTTGTTCCATGCCGTACATGGCGGAACTTCTATATGATCTTGAAGGTCTTGAGGACTACGTTAAAGGCTTTGATCACATGTTGCTGCTCGGAATCGGCGGTTCCGCCCTCGGAGCAAGAGCATTGCAGAAAGCTTTTTTCTCAGAGCAGGATGAACCCTGTCACAAAGGCCCCTGGTTTTGGATAGGCGATAATGTCTGCGCCAAGACCCTTGAATCTTATCTTGAAAAACTTCCTCTTGAAAAAACTTTAGTTGCAGTTGTTTCCAAATCTGGCGGGACAATTGAAACTATCAGCCAATATTTTCTAATCCGTAAAAAGATGCAGAAGAAGCTGGGCGAGAAATGGAATCGCAATTTTTTGTTTGTAACAGACAAGAAAAGCGGTTTTCTTCGTGAACAGGCTGATGAGCTTTCTATTCGTACTTTAGACGTTCCCGACAATCTTGGCGGAAGGTATTCTGTTCTCTCGGCTGTGGGATTGCTTCCTGCAATGTTTATGGGAATTGATTATCGTTCGTTGGTGGAAGGAGCTTCCGCTGTATTGTCTCCGCTTGCGTCTTCCACTCTTGATGCTGAGACACTTCTTAACCATCCATCATATAAAATAGCCTGCTGGAATGCCGCATTGATGGAAAAAGGTTATAATGAGCTGATATTTTTCTCTTATATCCCTCAGTGGGCTTGTTTCGGACAATGGTTTGCCCAGCTATGGGCTGAAAGTTTAGGTAAGGAAGGTAAGGGTAGTCAACCTATTCCGGCAGTCGGTGCAACTGATCAGCATTCTGTTAATCAGATGTTTTTAGACGGGCCGCGGAACAAGGGGTGTTTGTTTTTAACCTGTGATTCACTTCCTCACGGAGAAAAGTTCCTTGAGGATATCCCGGATAAATTTTCATATATCAAAGGAAAAAGTTTTGGCGATTTGATTCACGCTGAAGGGCTAGGAACAAAAATGGCCCTGTCGGCCAACGATGTTCCTTTAGTAGAATTTAAGATGGCTGAGGCTTCCGAAGAATCAGCCGGACGATTGATGGGGGTTCTTATGGCGGCAACCATTTTCACAGGCTGGATGATGGGTATTAATCCGATTGATCAGCCGGCAGTTGAACTTGGAAAGCGTCTTGCCAAAGCTCGTTTAGGAGCAGATGGATTGCAGGAAGAAAAAAATGATCTGGAAGCTTTTTTGAGCACCAAACGCGAAGAACAGATTTTTTAAGATTTGAGAAATGATTTCGCTTTCAGCTGGACCAAAGGGGATAATCCCCTTTGGAAACCCTATTTGGTAAGATATATAAAAATCGGTCGTTCATATTAATGGATGACCGATTTGATTTTGTTGCATAAGGCTTATAAAGATGATTTCACAGGATTAGGTTGAATAATGAAATCAGTTTGCCATAACTATGATTCTTAAAGGGTAAAGTCGGCATTATTGCCTTTAAATAAGGAGCCTCAACACTTGGATTCTAAATCTAAAGATCCGCAGATGCAGTCTTTTCAGCTGGTTAAATTGCTATCATGGACTTTGCTGGTAGTCATTGTAGCAAGCAGCTTGGGCCTTTCTGTTTTTCTTGCGAAGCATGCAGATGAAACCCTTCTTGAAAAGCATAAGGAATTTGCACTGTTACAGGCTGAAAACCTTAATCATCAGATATATAGGCGTTTTATTCTGCCGACGATCATAGGTTATGGTAAAATCGGGTTAAAAAACGAAGAACAGATGGACCGTCTGGATCAGGTAATTCGTTCTACTGTTCATAGTTATAAAGTCAGTGAAGTGCGTATTTATGATCCCAGCCTTATTATTTCGTATTCATTGAATAAAGAGAATATAGGGAAAGACGATTTAGGCGGTGAAGTTATTAAATCCGTTCTTGAAAGCGGTAAGCCGAAATATGAATTTATAAGTAAAAAGTCTGCGATAGGCGCTATTTTTGATTTTAATATGCGTCCGGGAACAATGCTTTTGAAGATAGTTTATCCTCTGCGTTCAGAACAGAGTTTGAATATTGATGAAAATATCATTATGGGAGCCTTGGTTTTAACTCAAGATATTACTGAAGATTACCAGTCAGTTATAAATTTTGAGAGGCTGATACTCTTTACATCGTGTTGTTCAGCGTTGATTTTATTTGCTACCATCATGATGATTATCAAGCGTGCAGATATCATTAATGCACAGCGGATGAAAGACAGGCAGACTTTCGAAAGGGAGCTGAATCAAAGTGAAAAGCTTGCAAGTATTGGGCGTATGGTTTCGGGTGTTGCGCATGAAATACGTAATCCTTTAGGAATAATAAGTTCCAGTTCAGAGCTGCTTCTTAAAAGAATGAAAGATGTCGATCCGATGAATACGAGAATTCTTTCGGCTATTCATGAAGAGTGTAAAAGGCTCAGCCGTACTGTCAGCGATTTTCTTGATTACGCAAGGCCTCGTAAATTAACGTTTGTTTTAATTGATCCTTCTGATTTACTTGATAAAATAGCTACTTTTTTAGAACCGAAATGTCATGAAAGCGGTATTGAGATTAAGCTTGAATATGCGCATGGTCATAAAATATGTGCTGATGAGGATTTGCTTTATCGCGCTTTTTACAACCTTGTCGGGAATGCTGTGCAGGCCATAGAGAAGGACGGCAGTATACGTATTTCTATCAATGAAGTTGCAGATGGATTATCAATTGTTTTTTCAGACACAGGACCGGGCTTTAACGCTGATATAATCGATAAAGTTAAAGATCCTTTCTTTACAACTAAAGACAGCGGAACGGGTCTCGGGCTTGCAATTGTAAGTAATATTGTGGAAAACCATGAGGGAAGATTAACTGTAGGGAATAATCCTGAAGGCGGCGCGCGGATAGAAGTCTTTTTATCTGCAAAACATGATTGCTAGCACTTTTATCGGTGCTGATTTAAAAATTTTGGATAGAGTAATAATTTATGGCTACTAACATTTTGATATTGGACGATGAACAGAATTACCTCCTCATTCTTGAAGCTATGCTTTCCGATGAGGGATATAATATTACTGCGCTTTCAGACCCCGAAACAGGTCTGGCTTTTCTCGATGAATCAGAAGTGGATCTGGTTATAACTGATATGAAGATGCCGAAGCTCACCGGACGCGATGTTCTTGAGCATGTTAAAAAGAATTTTTCCCATATTCCTGTGATCATTATGACTGCGTTTGGTTCAATTGAGTCAGCCGTTGAAGCTATGAAAATAGGGGCCTTTGATTATATTACCAAGCCTTTTGCCAATGAAGAGCTGATGCTCTCAGTAACAAAGGCCGCCCAGTTCGCGAAAACGCAGCGTGAAAACAGAATGCTTCGCGAACAGATTAAAGATCGCTACTCTCCGAACAATATAATTGGTCGTTCAAAACCGATGCTTCAGGTTTTTGAGATGATTCAAAAAGCCGCTCCGGGCAATTCGACTGTTCTTATTACAGGAGAATCCGGTACCGGTAAGGAATTGGTAGCTCAGGCTCTACATCAGTCTTCTCCGCGTTGTGATAATCCTTTTATATCAGTAAACTGCATGGCTCTAAGTGCTGGAGTGCTTGAAAGTGAGCTTTTCGGTCATGAAAAAGGGTCTTTTACCGGCGCTGTAGCTCTTAGGCGCGGACGCTTTGAAATGGCGGACAAGGGAACACTTTTTCTTGATGAGATAGGCGAACTTTCGCATGACATGCAGGTTAAGCTTCTAAGAGTATTGCAGGAAAAAACAATTGAACGGGTAGGCGGAGTTGAGTCTATAAAAATAAATATCCGAATTGTTGCTGCGACTAATAAAAATTTAAAGGAAGCTGTTGAGAATGGAACTTTCCGCGAAGATCTTTATTACAGACTCAATGTTGTGAGTATTGAACTTCCTCCGCTTCGTGAGCGCAGAGAAGATATTCCTTTTATGATTGATCATTTTTTAGCTAAGTATTCAGCGGAGAATAATAAAAAGTTTGAAGGATTTTCACCTGCTGCGATGGACTACATGTCCGCTTATGAATGGCCGGGAAATGTTCGTCAGCTTCAAAATGTTATTGAACGCTGCGTTGTTCTTACTTCCGGAACGGTTATCAATACGGATGATCTGCCCGCTGAAATTAAAGACGAAGAAGCACAGTTTAAAAGCGCTGTCGATTTATTACCTACTAAAATCAACCTGGCTCAGGCCTTAGATAAAATTGAGGCAACTCTTGTTCGCAGAGCCTTGGTTCAAAGTAATTTTGTGAAAGTTGATGCCGCTGAAATGCTTGGACTTTCTAAAAGTCTGCTTCAGTATAAGCTGAAAAAATACAGTATCAGCGGGAAATAGTTTGATTGAAGGTCATCACCCCTTCGTTATTCCTGAAAATCGTAGACAGTATAGCTGCTCATAAGCTCGAGCAATATATATGGGCTGACGTTGTTTCTAATACATATTATAGCGTCAGTTATCATTTTCATTTTAATTTCAAGCTCCAAAGTATACGCTTTTTTGCGCTCGGCTAATATTTTTCGCAGATATTTTTCATCCATCTTTGCAAGAATCAGTGACAATCCTTTGTTGAAAAATTGGTCATCAAACTTTTGGGTGTATTTTTCCATTTCCGCTTGCCCGTTTTCATCTTCAATAAGCTTCAGTTTGAAAAGACTCATTGCAATATCTTCGGGCGGAAGGCGGCCTTTTACCGCAGGATAAAGCAGAAGCGGTCCGTGTTTTAATAAACGGCTCAGCATCGCTGCATTGTCTGGAAAGAATGCGGCCAACTTTGAAGCAATTTCGTTTGAGTCTTGCTTGCTGTTTATCGAAAGAAAGAAAATTTCAATCAGGTCCACCCGTTTTTTATAGTCTTCGAGAATTCGAGTGCGTAATTTTTTTGATTCTTTAAGAACAAGCATGTCACTAGCGTCATCAATTGATAATCTGAAAATTGATGAGCTGAATGTGTCGTCCAGCCGCTCTAAAATGAGGTTTTGAACTTCAGGTTTCCTGCCGAAAAGTTTTTTGCTGTTTTTAGCCGCCAGATTCCACCACGAAATAAGATCATGTAAATCATTTTGGTTAAAATCAAATCTTGGAAGTGAGTCTGAGAAATGTTTGATTTCTGCTGACAGATCAAAAAAAGAATCATCTATCTCAACAGTCGGGGCCGGTCTTATAAATCCGGATTTTACAAGATTTTCTACACGATCAAGTAATGCTTCGCAGGCTTGCTCAATTTCAATGGTGCTAAGTGATAATTGTTCTGAAAAATAAGATTCAAGCAAGGAAGAAATTTTTTCTTTGCGGACGGTATTCAGATTTGAAAGGATTATTTCTTTTGATTGTTCTGAAAGAATAACGAGAATTTTTGCAGTTGTTTCATTACTGATATCGCGGGTGAATATTTCCTGAAGATAGTAATCCGGCATCAAGGTCAGTGATTCAAGCCTTTGATCGGTGTTCAGGTCGGATATTTTGATCATGAAAGCTTTCTCCATTGTTTATAAACTCAAAATCCCTCCCGCATGACACGGAAGGGATTTAATATGTTCTTCGTAATCGTGAGATTTAAAGAACGGGCAGGTATGTTTTGAGTTCGTACTCAGTGATTTGAGTCCTGTAGGCATCCCATTCTTTAATTTTATTTTTGTATAAATTGGTATGAATGTGTTCGCCGAGACATTCTTTGACCAATTCACTCTTTTTCATAGCCACAGCAGCTTCATATAAGTTACCGGGAAGAGCCGTTATTCCATGTTCTTCAAGGGTTGGAGCATCCATTGCGAAAACGTTTCCTTCAATGGGGTCCGGAAGTTTGTACTCTTCTTCTATTCCTTTAAGGCCTGCAGCCAGCATAACAGCAAAGCATAGATATGGATTTGCTGCCGGATCAGGAGAACGCAGTTCCATTCTGGTCGCGCATTCTTTACCCGGTTTATACATAGGAACGCGTACAAGCGTAGAGCGGTTTTTTCTGGCCCATGCTACGTAGACTGGCGCTTCATAGCCCGGAACAAGGCGTTTGTAAGAGTTTACCCACTGATTCGTTACGCAAGTGAATTCCGGACAATGCTTTAAAATTCCTGCAATGTAGCTTTTTCCTTCAGGACTGAGATGGTATTCATCATTGGGATCAAAAAATACATTTCTTCCGTTTTTAAACAGAGATTGGTGAACGTGCATACCGGAACCGTTAACGCCATACATAGGTTTAGGCATAAAGGTCGCGTAGATACCGTGTTTGCGGGCGACTTTTTTTACTATTACACGGTAAGTCATGGCGATATCAGCCATTCTCATACATTCAGAATAGCGAAGGTCAATTTCATGCTGGCTCGGAGCTACTTCGTGATGGCTGTATTCGACATCATATCCCATTTCTTCGAGAGAAAAGATGATGTCGCGGCGGATATCATTACCAAGATCAAGAGGGGGGGCATCAAAATATCCGCCCTTATCGATTATTTGGGTACCCTTTTCATTAGCGAATAAGAAAAATTCCAGCTCCGGTCCGACATAGAAAGTGTATCCCTTGTCAGCGGCTTTATTGAGGGTTTTTTTGAGTACCCATCTGCTGTCTCCTTCGTAAGGAGTTCCGTCGGGGTTTTGAATGTCGCAGAACATACGGGCAACAGGGCGTTGGGATGGTCTCCAGGAACATATTTGAAAAGTTTTAGGGTCAGGCAATGCGATCATGTCTGATTCTTCGATTCTGGTGAACCCAAGAATGGAGGAGCCGTCAAACCCCATTCCTTCCTCAAATGCTGATTCTAGTTCTTTAGGAGTGATCTGAAAGCTTTTCAGTGTTCCGAGAATGTCTACAAACCAGAACTGAACAAAGCTGATATTGTAGTCTCGTACAGCTTTAAGAACATCATCTGCATTTTTGCAATTAAAGATAGGTGCATCCATAGTTGCTTTCCTCCTGATTGAAGAAGTTATGTTTAGTATGTGTTGACGTCGTCAAAATATGTTTAACGTATTGTCATATATTCAAAAAAAAGATGAAGGCTTTACTAATCATTAGATTATAGCTGAGTCAACGGTCTTTTTGCAAACGATATTAATACAATTTTTAAGTGGGAAAGTTATGTTTCATCAATCAGGTCACGAACTTCACGGAAGAACGAAAGAAGGAAGATTTGGTCTTTAGATTCGGAATTGATATCCAGGCGGTTAAAGAAGGAAACGATGTTTCCTTTAGGTGTTTTTGTGCGTTGGAAAAAAAGCTCGTGGAGTGGACCTGTAGGGGATTTAAAAGAAAGAATCCATTCACGTCCTTCTTTACGCCATATTTTATTCGAATTGAGAGCTTTTTTAGTTGTTATGAGTTCAACCAGCTCTTTAAGTGTAAAAGGCTGGCCGGGTTTTCCCGGCATACCCAGAAAATCACCGTTTTCAGAGTGGATTACAACTGGAAGTTCAAGGAAGTCTTTTTCAGGATAAATCTGACTGGAGTCTGATTCCAGAGTGTACGAACTGGAATCGCCATGGTCTTTTTTGATAGTAATAAGTTTTTTGGCGGTAACTCTCTCAGGTTGGGGTAAACCGGTAGCGGAGGAAAAAATATTTTTAATCTCTGAGATTAAGTGTTCATTATCAGAGTTATTCGAATCATGTTTTTCTATAAGCTTAAATAACCCTTTTTCAATCTTTCCAAGGCGCTGTTCGGCTTTTGCCTGAGCAGTTACAAGTCCTGCCATGCCATTCATCATTTGCATTGTTATGCGGGTAAGTTTTTCTAGTTCTAGACTAGAATTATCTTTTGGTTCTGTGGTTACCGATAGGTGATGATTCTCTTTAACAGACTCAAATTCTACAAGAAGTTTGTCGCGAATCTGCTTTGTCGATAGGTTTTTCTCAAATAGTTCTTTTATCCGCAAACAAAGTTTGTCCGCGCCTTTTTTGAATCGCAAAGGTTTACCGTGTCCGGCAATCAGGAAGAATTCAGGGAATTTTTTACGATAGCTTTTAATTGTGGTGACAGACACGCCTGAGGTCGCGGCGAGGTCTTTGTGTGTGAGTGTGTCTGTGCCCATCGGTCAGGATTATCCTGTTTTTGAGTTTTTTTTAGGTTGAATCTTAATGGGGCAGGACGGACCGGATTCAGGATTTCGCGTTTAGTTCTTTTGAGTCGGGTACCCATATAACTGAGGCGCGAATAAAAACCCTTTCCGGTTCCGTCCAATACCGCATTCTGTCTATTTAGGAACGATCTATGGGAGGTAGATCGTCGCCTTCAGAGTGCGATGCAGTGAAATTTTTATTCTTTATGGGTTATCGATAACTGTAATCGTCTGACAGGTCAATAGGGAGTGTCTTTGCCTATATCCTTTCAAGCCACGCTTTCTGACTGTAGTAAGCTGTTCCGAATCCTAAATCTGTAATCAGCGGTTCTATAATTTTGTTAGAGCTGTGATCATGTTTCAACCAGCCGCCTCTTCTGATGATTGCAGCGTCCGGGTGTATTGTTTCGTCAAAACATATTTTAATTTTCATGCTGCCAAGTTTTGTGGTCAGCATGGCCTTCTCTCCTTCTTTTAAGTCATTAAGGTTTGGAGATTCGGGAGATATGATAAGTTCAGGTGTTCCGGCTTGATGTTCTTCTGGGATTTGTGAATGTAAGTAATTTTTTCTGAGCAGGGATAATAAATTAAAGCCTTTCCCGTTTGATTCTTCGACACTGAGCTTTTTGGGAAGCGTAAACTTCCCATTATTGGATTTAAAATTGAAGCTTTCGTACGCAATTGAAGGCCAGTCACATTTCGCAAATCCTTTTTCCTTTAGTTGTTCAAAGGTAAAAAGGGTGGTTGAAGATTTAAGTGCTTTTTCAAAACAAAGTTCAGCTTCCGGAATCAGGTTTTTGTCCAAAACCATAGCTGCCAGTGTTTTGATTATTTCAAAATCAGATTTTACTGAGCCTCGCGGAGTTAAAACTTTTGCAGACCAGTTGACGTAATTGTGAAGCGCACTGCCAATAATTTCATCACGTTCCATGGTCAGGGCGCAAGGCAGGATTAAATCAGAACGCATGGCGGTGTCATTCATGAAAGCGTCAACTGTTACAACAAATTCGCAGTTTTCAAGGGTGCGGGCGGTGGATTCACAATTCGGAGTTTGGTTTGCCAAATTCGTACCGTCAATCCAGATAAATTTTACTTTTTTTTCTCTCTTCGCTAGTTCGCTTTCAAGTTTTTGCAGGAGAACATTGTTATCGTTTTTTGTTTCGGGAGTAGCCGCCCATGATGAAAAATTTCGGCCTGATGAAATGTTATAATAAAAGCCTGTCCCGGATTTTCCCATTTGTCCACTTAGCGCGCATAGTGAGCAGATATAGGAAATGTTTTCACTTCCAAAGGTGTGTCTTTGCACTCCCCAACCGATAAGCGACGATACTTTTTTGTTCGATATATAGATCTTACTAAGTTCTCGAATAGTTTTTAAATCTACTCCGCAGAGTTCAGATAGATTATTGAGATCAAAGGTTTGAATGAGCTTTTTGAACAGTTCAAATCCGCTGCTTTTTTTAATTAAGCTAGAGCTTATTTTATTTGATTCAAGTAAAATTTTGATTAACGCTGCTGCCAGAAATCTGTCTGTGCCGGGCCGGATTGTGATGATTTTGTCACTGAATTTTTCGTTGCCGTCGCCGCCCGGAGAAATGGAAATAACAAGTTTGTCTTTTTTTATGGCATCTTTGATATACGCAGCGGTGTGAAGAGAGCTTCGGGAAAGATCTTTGCCCCAGTTGATTATTATATCGGCATTGCTGAGTTCAGATAAATCGTTTTGCTCAAGCGACCCGAAGGCTCTGACTATTGCTTCACATCCGGCTTCGTCGCAAAGGGACCCGTAAGTTTCAAGAGTTCCAAGTGTTCTGAAAAAAATATTGCTGGCATCAGCAAGCACGCCTCTATAGCCGTAACCACGGACATGCAGAATTTCTTGAGGATCTAATGAATTGAGTTTGTCAGCGCAGAGTCTAAAAGCTTTTTCCCATGAGATCAGCTCAAAGGAGCCGTTTCTTTTTAATAGGGGATTAGTAATTCTATCTGGATGATTGATGCGTTTTAAAAGGTTTTTTCCTTTTGCACATATAAATCCATTGGTAACGGGATGTTCAGGATTGCCTTTCAGGATGATCTTATTGTTTTCCGTTTCAACTACGAATGAACAGCTGTCGGGGCAATCTAATGAACATGCGGATATTTTCATTGATGACCTCTTAAAATTGGATCGTTTTTTTATTCAAAGCTGAGTCAGCAGGGGAATCAATTTTGAAAGCGTGTAAGCAGGGAAATTATGAAAAGAACAGCCAGCGCCGCCATCAAAATAGTGTTGATATTGATGCCGCCTTTGAGTTTCTGTTTTCTCCGGTACCCGAATATCAGAAAGAGGATGAATATGAATATTAGCAGCTTGTACATATGATAGAGGGAGCCATCGAAATATTATTTAAGTAAAAATCACATCTGACGCGTTTAAATCAGTTTGCACGATTTAAATACGGTCCGCCAGAGTTTTATCAGCTTGAAGTTGTATCCGGAGTGATTAAATGAATGGTTTGATTAAAGGGGAAGAAAGTCTTCCCCTTTAAATATAGTATGTTAGATTACTTTATTAAGCGGATACTCAATAATTCCTTCTGCGCCCATTGTTATGAGTTCAGGGATGAGTTCGCGGACAGCAACTTCTTCTATCATGATTTCAACTGAAACCCATGCTGCATCGGAAAGCTCTGAAACAGTAGGAGAGTTCAGGCTTGGCATAACTTTCATTGCTTCGGGAAGAATAGCTTTAGGCATATTCATCTTAAGGCCGACCATTTTCTGAGCTTTAAGTGCGCCCTGTAGAAGTAAATTGATGTTTTCAATCTTTTTACGTTTCCAAGGGTTAGCCCATGCTTTTTTGTTGGCAATCAGCATGGTGTTTGTGGACATCAGGTCGGATATAATGCGAAGTCCGTTTGCTTTGATGGTTGTACCTGTTTCGGTAACTTCAACGATAGCATCGCAAAGCCCTTCTACAACTTTCGCTTCTGTTGCGCCCCATGAGTATGAAACTTCAACTGGAACGTTGATTGATTCAAAGTATCTTTTGGTGAAGCCCATAAGTTCTGTGGAGATTCTTTTGCCGGCAAGGTCTTGTGCTGTCTGGTAAGGAGAATCTCCTGCAACAGCGAGAACCCAGCGTGCTGCGCGGTTGCTTACTTTGGAGTAAACAAGGCTTGAGACTTCAACAACATCAGATTCATTTTCGAGGATCCAGTCTTTTCCGGTAAGTCCTACATCAAGAGTTCCGTTTTCAACATACTGAGAAATTTCCTGCGCACGGCACATGGCACATGTCAGTTCCTCATCGTTGACATCCGGGAAATAATTGCGGTGGTGCAGATTTATTTTCCAGCCTGATTTTTCAAAAAGATTGATTGTAGCATCTTGTAGGGAGCCTTTAGGAAGGCCGATTTTGAGCATATTGGACATTATTTGTAAACCTCCTTGGGGTCAAAAATATAGGGCGCGCATTCTGTAACGGCGCCGTCCTTAAGTTCACGGAAAAAACAACTTCTGTAACCTTTGTGGCACGCAGCTCCACCGATCTGATCAATCAGCAAGACTAACGTATCGTCATCACAATCAATTCTGATGGACTTTATTTTCTGAACATGGCCTGATGTTCCGCCCTTATGCCAGAGGGTGTTACGACTTCTGCTCCAATAATGAGCATCACCGGTTTCAAGGGTTTTGTTCCATGCTTCCTCGTTCATGTATGCCATCATCAGGACTTCTCCTGTTTCGGCATCCTGTGCTATGGCAGGTACGAGTCCGTTCATTTTTTCAAAATCAGGCTTCATCATACAATCCTCTGATTTGGTAGGCGTTTGCAGCCGCTTGAATTTTAAAGTTTTTAAGGAAAGATTACTTCGGATACTCACCAATCTGAATTAGTCCCTATAAGCGAAAAAAAGCGCCGGCCTGAGTCTCAGGCGGCGCTTTTAAGTGTGCTTGTAGGTAAATGCGATTTATTCGCTTTTATCCTGACACTCCTTACAAACGCCGAAGAGGTACATTTCATGATGGGTAAGCACAAATCCGTGCTTCTTTGCGAGTTCTTCCTGAAGATGTTCAATTTCAGGATCAACGGCTTCAATGGTCTTGCCGCAATGTTCGCAAACTAAATGGTCGTGATGATCATGACCATATTTATGCTCATAACGGAGCACGCCATCATTGAAATCAACAGCCTTAGCAATGCCGGATTCGGCTAGGAGTTTTAGGGTACGGTAAACAGTCGCCTGTCCGATGGAAGAGTCTTCTTTACGGATAAGATTGTACAGTTCTTCAGACGAAATATGCCCTTCTTCATTAAGAAAAGCTTCAAGAATAGCTCGTCTCTGAGGGGTCATTTTAAGTCTCTGTTTGGACAGATATTCTGAAAAAATGTCTTTCGCTGATTTCATTAACTGTACTCGATTGACTGATTATTACCGTTATTGATAAATTTTTCTACAATGTAATAAAGGTAAATGTCAAATCCTCATTGCTCATATTTCGACATAATAGTATCAATGTCGCAACTTAAAGGCGATTTGAAGTTATATATGGGTAAGAATTTTACAAGGAGCTTAGAAATGGAACTTGATAAATTTATAGCCGAATGGGATCAAGACCCCGCCGGTGTTAAAGAAACATTTATTACATTAAAAACTTTGCTGGAATCACTTGATGCAACTGATCTGGTTTTTAAAACCAGACCGGGTGTAACTTATTCTCTTCGCGGAGTAAAAAATACGCAGAGCAAATGGCCTCTTTATGTAATGGTTGATGTAATAGATGATGATCCTTCCGATCGCTGGCTTTCAGTTTGTTTTTTCGGTGATACAATAACCGACCCTGACGAACTTGGTGATCTTGTTCCCGGTGGACTGCTCGGTGAAGACGGGCATTGTTTCGATGCAGACAGCCCTGCTATGAAGGATTATCTTGTAGCCAGAATTACGGAAGCCCACTCAAATCAGTAGGTTGACGAAGACTTACGCTTCGCTTTTACTCTAAAAAAATAACTGGCATGTATTTAAATACATGCCAGTTATTTTTTTCTGCGAGTTCGAAATTAATAAAAGCTTTCTTAGTTTTTTGATTGAATAATTGAGCTTTTTATTGGTATCCCGTAGTTTGTTTTGTCTCATTGCTATTGAAAAAATACGGAGTGATTATGAGTGAACAGGAAATTCATACTCAGGAAGATTTGCTTGTTATTGAAAAAATGCTGCTGCCGTTTAATCAATTTGTAAAAATTGAATCATCCGGTGGGGTTGTACTTATACTTTGTACTATTATTGCTTTGATATGGGCGAATTCCCCTTTGGCTCATTATTATGAAGAATTCAAAAATATTCCTCTTACGGTCGGAGCCGGGGAGTTTATTCTTTCGAAGCCTGCAATTCTATGGATTAATGACGGCCTTATGGCTGTGTTTTTCTTTTTGGTGGGGCTTGAAATCAAGCGTGAAGTCTTAGTCGGGGAGCTTAATTCCTTGAGGCAGGCATCATTACCGATTTGTGCAGCTGTGGGGGGGATGGTTGTCCCTGCTCTTGTCTATGCCTATTTCAATTACGGTACGTCTTCTGTACACGGTTGGGGCATTCCTATGGCGACTGACATTGCGTTCAGTCTCGGGGTACTTTCTCTGCTGGGTGACCGCGTGCCCGTCAGTCTGAAAATTTTTCTAACAGCAATCGCTATAGTTGATGATATCGGGGCCATTCTGGTTATCGCTATTTTTTATTCTTCTGGTGTATCTCTTTGGATCATAGGTCTCGGACTTTTATTTTTCCTGGTGATGGTCATGCTCAACCGGATGGGGGGCAGAGCTCCTTTTCCTTACCTAATTCTGGGTGTTTTTATGTGGTTCGCATTTTTAAAAAGCGGAGTTCACGCGACGGTTGCCGGAGTTTTAGCAGCAATGACAATTCCAGCTTCCACAACTCTTTGCTGTGGAAATTTTGTTTCTTCGATTCGTAAAAGTCTTATGGAATATGAACTTGCAGGAGGTAGGAGCCCGGTTACTCTTTCCAATAAGGAAATGCTTTCTTCGCTTGAGGAGATGCACAATGATATTTTAATGGCTTCACCCCCTTTGAAAAGGATTGAGCATAATCTTCATTATTTTGTAGCCTTCGCTATTATGCCGATATTTGCTCTTGCAAATGCCGGAATAAGTTTTTCTTCGGATAGCGGCGGCGGACTTGATGTTTTTCACCCGGTAAGTATCGGTATATTTTTTGGGCTTATTGTTGGTAAAACTGTCGGGATCTGTCTGGCCAGCTGGGTGGCTATTAAAATTGGTATTGCGGATAGACCTGTGACCATGCAGACCGGACATTTTTTAGGAGCAGCGCTACTTGCCGGTATCGGTTTCACCATGTCTATTTTTATTGCCACTCTTGCATGGGGAAATCATGCGGAATTTATTGTGGATGCAAAGTTCAGTATTCTGGCAGCCTCCGCGGTAGCAGGGCTTCTTGGTTTTCTTGTTTTACGCAGCTGTTCGCTTTCACTTACATGCAACAAGTCTAATCAGTTATGACAATCGAGTTAAGCAAAGAGCAGGTGCAGGCTGTTGTGGCTCGTTACAGTGAAGATCTTGAATGGGTTAAGGATCTTCATTGCTTCGCAACTGTTTATAACAAGGGAGAAACAGTTGTGGAAGGCGCAGTTTCTTTACCCAATATAGGCAGGGAGGCCCATACTTATCTGACTCATATTGTAAGGAATTATTCTGATCTACCAGAGTTTACGGTGTTTTTGCAGGGTGCACCCTTTTTTCATATGGAAGAGGGGGCTGATTGCACTACGTTGGTCAACCTTATTCAGGCAACGGTTACAAAAAATGTTCCTTTTAAGGGATTTGCCTGGTTCAGGCTCCGTTGTGACCGTTTAGGGAGACCTCATCAAATGTCTGATCCTGCAAGCAGAGGAAAATGGTCAGGGTGGGGTAAAGATATTCCTGTAGGTGATTTGTATGAAAAACTTTTCAACCGGACCTCTCCTGAGCAATTTATTGCGAGCGCAGCTACAGGTCTTTTTATGGTTCGAAGAGATCGAATTCTTACCCGCCCCTTGGATTTTTATAAAAAAGCACTTTCGATAATTGAAGCAGATCCCCGTGATACGAATAACACCGGGCACGCCTTTGAACGTTTATGGCAGGTTATTTTTAACGGCAGCAACACTATAAATCCCTAACTTTTATATCTTTTACATTTATTTTACCCTCCTTTATTAATTAATTCATTACAAAGACAATTGATCAAAAATGTAAGGTCAGCCGCGACTTTTGTATGTATATTTTGTCTTGAAAAAGAGTGAACAGCGTTTACAAAGTGAGCACTGCTTGCTACTTCCATTCTTATGACAACATCCACCAGAAAGAAAATAGAACATGATCGTATGCGGCAGCTGATTATAGATGCTGCAAAAGAGCTTTTTGCCAAGGACGGTTTTGATAATGTTTCGATGCGCAAAATAGCTTCACGGATAGATTACAGCCCCGCTGCTCTTTACCGTTATTTTAAGAACAAAGAAGAGCTTGTTCTTTGTCTTCGAGAGGAAGGACATCAGAGGTTTGCTCAAATGGAAAAGCATCTGCCAGATATTGAAGATCCTTTTCAGCGGGTCAGAGAAGGTGGGCGTATTTATCTTAATTTTGCACGGGAAGAGCCTGAATATTATGATCTTCTTTTTATCAAAGCGACTCCATCGTTTTGTTCCTGTGAAAAATGGTTAGGCAAGCCTCATCAGAATTTCTTGAATTTTAAAGAGACCGTGCGCGAGTGTATTGCAACCGGAGTTGTGGGAGATATTTCGGTTGATACGGCTGTGGCGGCTTTGTGGGCTTCTGTTCACGGGCTGGCTTCGCTGGCGGCAACCGGCAAATTGCAATGTTGTTTACCTGATATCGATATGGATAATATTTTTGAAGATGTTTTAGATTTTATAACTATTCCGCAAATTGAGCGTGAAAAATTGAAAAAGGCTAAGCAATATGAAGATAAAACATAGCTGTATTGATTTTTTTCTTTCTTTTCTTTTGGTTGTGCTGCTTGGCCTGACAACTCCTACAACGGTTGGGGCTTCCTCGCCGGAAGTCTTTGAAGCCATACCGGCTGCACGGGTTATATCTTTAACCGGATTTACTAGACCGAGAGTCGAAATGACTCTGGTGAGTGAAGAGTCCGCTATGTGTATCAATGTTCATGCAGATATTGGAGACACAATAGGTGCAGATGGCTTATTTGCTGATCTTGATCCAAAGTTTATCAAGCTCGAAATCGCGCAGCTGAAGGCTGATACCGAGAGGCTTCAGTCCGATGTGCATTATTATCATAAAGAGGCTGAGCGTTATATTAAGCTGGTTAAAAAGAATACGGCCGCTCAGTCTGAGCTTGATTTGCATATCCGTAATCTTAAAAGCGCTGAAAGCCTTCTCAGATCGCTACAACTTAAACTTAACGTTGATCAGGAGCATTTACGCCGCTATACCCTGCGTGCTCCCGTAGGGTGGAAGGTCGTTAAGCGCTATATTGAGCCGGGAGAGTGGGTGACTAAAGGTGAAAAGGTCGCAGAACTCGGTAATTTTAAAGTTCTTTTAGTTCCCTATGCCCTTACAGTGAAAGAACTTGAAAAAATTAATAAAATGGAAGGCAAGGTGACTCTTGATCTCCCTGATATTGATAAATCTGTTGAAGCAAAGCTTGAGCGTATTTCTCCTGATTTTGATCCTGAAACTCGTAAAATTGATGTAGATTTTGAAATTTCCAGCGGAGATTTTAAGTTCAGAGGCGGGCTTCGTACAGAATTAAAGATAGAAATGCCTGATCAGGGAGGCTCTGTGATTGCCCCCGAATCTGCGATTGTTAAAGCGTATGATGACCGGTTTCTTGTCAGACCCGACGGCGTAAGGGTTAAAGTTTTAGTTCTTGGCAAAACCAAGGATGGAAAAGTCCGTGTCTCCTCAAGAGCCGTCAAAGCTGGTGAACAGTTTCTATTGAAGCCATAGTATTTTTTGAACGGTTATCAAGGTTAATTTCAATCTGACAAGGAGCCTTCACATGAAGGGGCTGATGCGGTTTACTCTGAAACAGACGGTTTTTATAAATATAATTTTTATATTGCTGATGGTGGTCGGTCTTTTCTGTGCATATGATCTTCCTGTTGAACGTTATCCGAATGTTCACATGGGTAAGGTTGTGATCACGGGATTCTTACCGGGGGCTTCCCCCGCAGACGTTGAAGCTCTAGTAACAAAGAAGATTGAAGACGCGCTTGATGATCTGGAGAACGTCGAATACATCCGATCACGCTCATTTCGAGAACGGTCGAGTGTTCTTGTAAAATTCATCGACGATACAGATTACAAAACAAGTTATGATGAACTGCGTTTCAGAGTTCTTTCTATTCAAAATGACCTGCCAAAAGAGATGGACCCGCCGTCCTTTATGGAAATTAATGTGAGTGAGTGGCTACCTGTTATCAGGGTATGTCTTGTGGGTGACAGGGCCAACCGTGCCCTTGCGATGATGGCGGACGAAATGAAGGTGCCGCTGCGTAAAATTACGGGAGTCAATCAAGTCAAGATTGAAGGCGAATATGTTCGAGAATTTCATGTAAATTTAGATCCTGAAAAATTAATTCGCACTAAGATAACTTTCGAAGATGCTGCCAGAGCTTTGGAAGATGCAAATATTTCTATTCCTGCCGGAGACTTTGTTTCTAATACCGGAGAGTATGTAATTGTTGTTGATGAACGGTTTCGTACCAGAGAGGAGATCGCGGAGACTATTATTCGCATGGACGGAGACGGTTCGTTTGTAACAATCGGTGATGTTATGAGTGATGCGCGGGTTTCGTACCGTGATCCGCAGGTGATAACGTCCATTAACGGTCAAAGTGCCGTAACTCTTAAAATCGTTAAAACGCGAGACGGTAACGCTGTTACGATTGCGGAAGAAGTTGAAGTTGTCGTAGCTTCATTTAAAGAAGCTCTTGAGCGTGAAGGGGTTAAACTTGTACTGACCAATGATCAGAGGCTTCATATTGATGAGGCCATGAAAACGCTGGGACTTAATCTGCTTGTAGGTATCGGGCTTGTCTTTGTGGTGATCTATCTTGTTATGGGGTTCCGTAATGCGATGTTGACTACAATCGGAGTTCCTTTTGCTTTTCTTGTGACTATGACAATCATGCATCTTACAGGTAATTCTCTTAATCAGATTACTCTTTTTTCCTTTGTGCTGGTCAGCGGAATAATTGTTGATGACGCAATCGTAGTCGTTGAGAATATTTTCCGTCATGTTCAGGAAGGTAAGAATCTACGGGATGCGGTAGTAGACGGAATTTCTGAGGTTTTCTGGCCTGTGATTTCAGCCACCGCCACGACTATTGCAGCTTTTCTGCCCATGTTGATTATGTCCGGATCGACAGGTGAATTTTTTGCTCAGGTTCCAAAAGCCGTAACCTTTGCGCTGATTGCTTCTCTGATTGAGTGTCTGGTGATTCTTCCTTCTCATTTTCTCGATTGGCCGGGAGCTAAAAAACTTTCCAAGGGAAATGATAAGTTAGCACACGAGCCTGTTTTTATGCGTCCTTTAAGGCGTTGGACTGATAAATTGCTTTCACTTGTTATGCGGTTCCGTTTTACTTCACTCTCTGTAGTTTTTGCTGCTTTTGTTCTGGCGATATTTATTCTGGGAGTATCTGTTTCCGGTGCAATTCCGTTGATTAAAATTAAGTTTTTCCCCGATGATTACAGCCTGTATTATATTGAAATGGAAGGTCCGGTTGCAACTCCCATTGAAATTACATCTGACAAGTTGAAAAGAATGTCGGTGTATATTGAAAAAATGGGACCGGGCATGTCTAAATCAGCTACTGCTTTTGCCGGATTCTATCAAAATGAAGATTATGAAATGGTGCATGGCAGCAATTTAGGCAATATAGTAATTGAACTGCCCGCAAAAAATAAACAGGTCTTTGCTGATGCTCCTGAAAATGATCCCGGAACTCATTTGGAATTTATCAGAAAGGAAATTGAAAAATTCGGTGAAGAGGGCTGGACTCTTCGCGTTCGTCCTGAAAAAGACGGACCTCCCACCGGAAAAGATTTAAACATTAGAGTGCTCGGCGCTGATCATGGGGCAGTGCAGGGACTGACAAAAGTAATACTTGATTTTATAAAAGGAAATGAAGAACTAGGGCCTGAGCTTGTTAACCTTGGTAAAGATGACGGTACTCCCAATAGAATCTTCAGATTTTTACCCATAAATGAACGTGTCGCAGAATACGGGCTTACCCCGAAGCAGGTTGCAAGATTATCCGGCTCGGTTTTGGATGGTCGTTTTGTAGGGGAATTCAGACTGGCTGACGAAGATGTAGACCTGCGTCTAAAGATAGATCCTGAATTTTTAACTTCACCTGAGGATGCTCTCAGCATTCCGGTACTGGAGCATCACGAAAGCCCTCTTAGGCTCGGAGATTTGTGTAAGGCTTCTATTTATATGGAGCCGGGGCAGTTCAACAGGTTTATGAGTCAACGTGCAGTGACGATCACAGCCAATATTAAACCGGGTTCAAGGCTTTCTTCACCTACAGCAGTAAACAGGATTAAAAAATTCTATGAATCCGTGCGCGGAGATTTTCCCGGAGCCTCTATTAATTTTTCCGGTGAATTTGAATCTACAAGGAAATCGTATACTTCCCTTATCTACGCTTTTTTTACCGCAATATTGATAATTTATCTGATTTTAGCGACTCAGTTTCAATCATATCTCCAACCCGTGATCATACTTTCCGCAGTTGTTTTTTCACTGACAGGGGTTATACTCGGCTCATTCCTGTCGCAAACCATTTTTACGGTGAACAGCTTTATTGCAACTGTAGGAGTCACAGGGATTGTTGTTAATGATTCGCTAGTGTTATTAGATTTTATTAATAAACTTTATCAGGCCGGATTGAGCCGCAAAGAAGCACTCCGTGAAGGTGTCAGAATAAGACTCAGGCCGATTTTGCTTACAACATTGACCACAACTCTCGGGTTATTGCCGATGGCGATAGGTTTTCCATCGTATTCGCTGGTCTGGGGAGCAATGGCATCAACTTTCGTAACAGGGCTTTGTACTGCTACATTCCTGACTTTGTTTATTATACCGGTCGAATGGGATCTTCTTATGGGATTCATGGAATGGAAAGAAAAGCGCAAAGAACGGAAGCAGAGTCTCCAGTCTTAAAAATAGATCTACAACGGTCCACAAAGTTTATTGTCTACAGGGGTGAAACGTGAATGAACTGGAAAAAAAGCTGGCTGAATTGAATGAACGATATGCCGCTGATCTTGGAGAGCGAGTTATGAAGATTGAAGGATTTTTGTCCGAGTATGCTTCATCCGGCAGCGAAGATGCTCTTGAAAATTTATATAAAGGAGCTCACGCTCTTGCAGGTTCAGCCAGAACTTTCGGACTTCCTGACGTAAGTGTGGTAGCTAAAGAGCTTGAGTTGTCCGCACGCGATTCAAATGATGTAAAATTTTTACAGACTAAGTTGACCAAGTTAAAAAGAATCATTTCTTCCTGATTGTTAGCGGGGTTAATAATAACCCTTATACCCTCTATGCACTTCTTTTTAAGGGCTATTATTTGTTTTCATGCTGTTTTTATGGTTGCATAGTGTCCTCTTGATGGTTATAGGCTCCAAACTATGAGTAAAGATCTTATTGTCGTCGAGTCCCCAGCAAAGGTGAAGACCATCAGCAAGTTTCTTGGTAAAAACTATCAAGTGGCCGCTTCAGTCGGTCACGTCCGCGATTTGCCAAAGAATAAGCTTGGTGTTGATGAAGAAGGTGATTTCACACCTCAATACCAGATCATCCCCGGTAAAGAGGATGTGGTAAGTAAACTGAGAAAAGCGGCAGCCAAAGCTGACCACGTCTATCTGGCACCTGACCCCGACCGAGAAGGGGAAGCTATTGGATGGCACGTTGCGGCCATTCTTGAGGACGTTAATAAAAACGTAAGTCGTATTCAGTTCAACGAAATTACCGCGCGCGCCGTTAAAGAAGCGCTTGAGAATCCCCAGCCGCTTAATGAGCAGCTTTTTGATTCTCAGCAGGCCCGCCGCATTCTTGACCGTCTTGTCGGTTATAAAATTTCTCCTATTTTGTGGAAAAAAGTTAAGCGCGGAATTTCAGCCGGAAGGGTTCAGTCCGTTGCGCTTAAACTTGTAGTCGAGCGTGAAAAAGAAAGGCGAGTATTTATTCCTGAGGAATACTGGCTCTTTAAAGCTGAACTGGAAGGCAATAATCCTCCTCCGTTCAGTGCCGATCTTTGGAAGTATAAAGGGAAAAAGGCCGAGATCAGTTCTGCTGAGCAAGCTGAAGCCCTTGAGAAGTCCGTTCAGGATGTTTCTTTTAAAATTACCGATCTTACTGAAAAAGAGCGCAAGCGTAACCCGCTGCCTCCATATATTACTTCTACTCTTCAGCAGGATGCTAACCGTAGACTGGGATATTCAGCCAAGCGCACCATGACTCTTGCCCAGAGACTTTATGAAGGGGTTGAATTGGGCGATAAAGGCACAACAGCTCTTATCACCTATATGCGTACTGACTCAGTCAGAATCGCGAATGAAGCTCGTGATGCAGCAAAAAAACTCATCCTTGAGAAGTACGGAAAAGAATTTTATCCCTCTAAGGCCAGAGTCTTTAAATCAAAAGGCAGCGCGCAGGATGCTCATGAAGCAGTCAGACCTGTTGATGCCGCGATTCAGCCTGATGATGTAAAACCGTTTTTGCCGGCTGATCAGTTTAAAGTTTATAAACTTATCTGGGACAGGTTCATTGCTTCACAGATGGCGCAGGCCCGTTTCTGGGATACTGTAGTGACCGTTGAAGCTGGCGAAACCATCTGGCGTTCCAAGGGCGAAAGATTACTTTTTCCCGGATTTATGCGCGTAACAGGTAAGACTGGCGATGAGAAACTTATCGAGCTTCCGAAGTTGGAAATAGGTGAGAATCTCAAGGTCAATAAAATTGATAAAGAACAGAAGTTCACTCAGCCTCCTGCCCGTTATTCCGAAGCCTCGCTTGTTCGGGAGCTTGAAGAAAAAGGAATAGGACGTCCGTCTACTTACGCTGCGATTATTTCTACAATTCAGGATCGCGAATATGTGGTCATTGAAGAGAAAAAATTTGTACCGACCGAACTCGGTTTTGTTGTCAGCGATCAGCTCAGTGAGCATTTCAAGGAATTGATGGATGTCGGGTTTACCGCCGCCATGGAAAAACAGCTTGATGATGTTGCTGAAGGTAAACTTCAATGGACTTCCTTGATGAGAACCTTTGCTGATGGATTCTATCCCACCCTTGAAACTGCGCAGAAAGAGATGAAGCGCGGCGGCGAGGATACCGGGATTATGTGTGAAAAATGCGGTGCTCCGATGGTTATCAAGTTCGGACGGACCGGAGAATTTTTAGGTTGCTCAAAATATCCTGAATGCAAAAGTATTGTTAACTTTACTCGTGATGATAAAGGTCAGATTGTAGTTCTGGAAGATCAGCCAGCCGAAGATACCGGAGTTACCTGCGAAAAGTGCGGCTTGCCTATGGCAATCAAGCGTTCCAGCAGAGGTGAATTTCTCGGGTGCACGGGTTATCCTGAATGTCGCAGTATTAAAAACTTTGCGCGTGATGATGACGGCGTTATTAAAGTTGTTGAAACGGAAGAATCGCAGGTTGTGGGCGTGTGCCCGGATTGTAAGGGTGATCTCATAATAAAGAGAGCCAGAACAGGAAGCCGCTTTATTGCCTGTAGCAATTATCCTGATTGTAAGTTTGCGAAGCCTTTTTCTACCGGAGTTAAATGTCCGAAAGAAGGTTGCAAAGGTGAGCTTGTAGAAAAAAGTTCTCGCCGGGGGAAAATCTTTTTCTCTTGCGATCAGTATCCTGATTGTGATTATGCCGTGTGGTATCCGCCTATTGATGGACCTTGTCCTAAGTGCGGACACCCTGTGCTTGTCAAAAAGACAACAAAAGCAAAAGGAACTCACATTGCCTGTCCTGAAAAAGGATGTGGCTATACTCAAGAAGAAGAGTAGTGAATATCTGCTTGTTTTATAAGTATATTTGTATGGCTCTAGATAAATGCTAGATTTTATCTAGGTTATAAATGTGTTTCAAAGCCCTTCCCGAGCATGCTTGGGAAGGGCTTGATTGTTAAAAGTATGGTTGCCTTTAGTTGTAAATAACTGACGATAAGAAAATTGGCGTGTACCGTTTTTTTCGTGTAGTTATTTCGGTAGAGAATAATTTAAAAACAAGAAAATATAATTTTTATTCCGCTTTTTTAAAAAAATATGCGGGTTTAAATAATAAATGAGGATAAATCAATGTCGGAATTTAAATTCGGATTTGTAGCGCTTCTCGGGCCCCCGAATTCGGGTAAAAGTACACTAATGAATCATTATCTCGGGCAGAAAGTGGCGATTGTCTCTCCCAAGCCCCAGACTACCCGTAACCGCATCAGCGGAATTCTCAGTGATGACGATTCTCAGGTAGTCTTTCTTGATACTCCGGGAATTCACAGAATGCGCGGAAAGATGAATCGTTTTTTGCTTGAGACCGCATGGGATGCTCTTTCAAGTTCAGATGTCATTGTAGTTCTTTTTGATGCCGCTTTTTTCGCATCCAAACCTCATCTGATGGAACAGGAGCTGGCTCCTTTGGTAAAGCCGGTCAACGGTTCAGGCCGTCCTGTTTATGTTGCAGTAAATAAAATCGATAAAGTTAAAGATAAGGCTATGCTTTTGCCGGTCATGGAAAAGGCGCAGGCAATGTGGCCGGATGCTGAATTTTTTCCGATTTCAGCACGCAAAGGAGACGGCGCGGACGTATTGCTTGATAAGATCAAAGCAGCACTGCCTGAAGGCGCTCCCATGTTCCCTGACGATCAGATTTCTACAGTTCCGATGCGCTTCATGGCTGCCGAAGTTATTCGCGAAAAGCTTTTCATGAGTCTTCAGCAGGAACTTCCTTATTCCACTGCCGTTGAGATTGAGTTCTGGAATGAAGATCCAGAGAAAAATCTTGTTAATATCGGTGCCATTATCTACACCACTAAGAGTAACCATAAGGGCATGATCATCGGTAAGGGCGGTCAAAACCTTAAGAAAATAGGAATCAAGGCCCGTACTGAAATAGAAGAAATGCTTGAGCAGAAGGTTATGCTTGAACTTTGGGTTAAGGTTAGAGAAGGCTGGACAGAAGACGTTGGGTTCTTGAGATCGATAGGTCTTGGAGAATAGCAGACAATCTGTTTTGTTGAGGTCATAAAAAAGAGAAAGCTTTTTTTAACCTGAGTGATTTGTTTTAGAAAGGTAAATGAAGAGCTTTCTTGTTCTTTTATTTTCTTTTTATTAAAGAAATATTTAATAACAACCGAAATTTAATATAAGCCGGTTCAATACGGTTGGTAGTAAGCAGATGGAAAGTAGGGAAAAAGAACTTATAGAAAACCTCGCGGCAGTTAATGAAGACGTTGCTGACGCAGTTGCAAAGACTGGAAGAAAGACCGGATCTGTTGCTGTTATGGCCGTTTCGAAGTTGCATCCGGCTTCTGATATTGAAATATTGTATCAAGCCGGGCATAAATGTTTTGGTGAGTCTTACGTGCAGGAGGCTCTCGCAAAACAGGACGAATTGGCTTCTTTGGATATTGACTGGCATTACATCGGCGGTCTTCAGTCCAAGAAAGCGAAGTATGTTTCCGGAAGGTTTTGCGCTATACATAGTGTTGATTCAATTAAGCTGGCAGAACTTTTGAATAAAAAAGCACAATCACTTGGTGTTGTTCAAAACATTCTGATTCAGGTTAATACCGCCGGAGAAGAGCAGAAAAGCGGAGTGTCCGAAGAGCAGCTCCCTTCGTTAATTGAAGGAATATCTACTTTGGATAATTTAAAGTTGACGGGTTTTATGGCTCTTCCTCCATTTTTCGGAGACCCGGAAGGAGCGCGCCCATATTTTGCAAGACTTCGCATGCTTTCCGAGGGCATGGAAAAGTTGTTCGGCATCAAGCTTCCTGAGTTGTCCATGGGGATGACCGGGGATTTCAGAGTTGCGATTGAGGAAGGCTCTACAATGGTCAGAGTCGGAACAAGAATTTTTGGTCAGAGATTGAGTTAAGTCTCCGGCTCACAACACAGGGATAGGCGGACTAAATGGATCTGGGTACCGTAATAGGAATAGTTCTTTCATTTGGACTGGTAGTCGCGGCTATCCTTGTCGGGAGTCCTTTGGGTATTTTTATTTCTGTTCCTTCTGTGTTTATTGTTATCGGAGGAACCATAGGAGCATCTCTTGTTAATTATCCTGCAGGACACATTATCGGTGTCGTAGGGGTTATCAAGAAAACATTTTTCTCAAGCCTTGAATCTCCTTCTGATATCATTGCTAAGTTTATGGATTTTGCCAATCGCGCCCGCCGCGAAGGAATCCTTTCTCTTGAACCTGCACTTAAAAGCATTGAAGATGACTTTCTGCGTAAAGGATTGCAGCTGACCGTTGATGGTCTTGAGCCTCAAGTAATTCAGGAAATTCTTGAAACGGAAATTCAGTACCTTGAAAACAGGCACGAAACAGGTGCTGAAATTTTGAAAGTCTTCGCTGATTTTGCCCCTGCAATGGGAATGATCGGAACTGTTATCGGCTTGGTACAGATGCTCCAGACCATGAGTGATCCTAGTTCAATCGGACCTGCGATGGCTGTTGCGCTGCTTACTACGCTTTACGGAGCGATTCTGGCCAACCTTGTGTTCACTCCGATGTCCGGTAAGCTTAAAACCCGCAGTAAGGAAGAAGTTCTTCTGCGTGAAATGGTAATGGAAGGTATCATTTCTATTTCAAAAGGTGAGAATCCCAAGATTATTGAAGAAAAGCTCAATAGCTTCCTGCCTCCTAAAATTCGTAGAATTGTAGATTAGGTTCGAAGTGTATTTTTTCAAATCCGGTTTATAATATGTTTTCAGGGATTTGATCGGGGGGCGAATGGGTAGAGAGAAAAAACAGATACCTCCTGAGGGGCAGCCGCTCTGGCTTATTACATTCAGTGATCTCATGACATTGATGCTCACTTTTTTTGTGCTTCTGGTTAGTATGTCGGTGGTTGATGAACGTAGAAAGTTGGTTGTTCTCGGATCAATTATCGGGACTTTCGGTTTTGGAACTAAAGGGTATGACGTTCTTTCCACGACAGATACGCGCAGAACTATTGAAGTCGGTCCGCTTGAGGTTAAGAATGACCTTGAGCCCGTAAAACCGATGCTCTGGGAATTTACAGAAGATGATTTGCGCTTTGAGTCTAATAGATTTGTTCAGATTATTTCTATCGGTGCGGATGTTTTATTTATGCCGGACAGTTCCGAACTTTCACTTGAAGGCCGGAAGATACTGGATACAGCTATTCCGGTTTTAAAACGTGTTACCAATCCTATTATGCTTGCCGGGCATACATCTATTTTACGGGATGAACTCGGTGATGATTACAGGGTGGAAGATAAGGATCTTCTTCCTGATATTTCATGGAAAATTTCATTGGACAGGGTGCTTTCTGTTTACACTCATCTTGTTCAGAGCGGCATGAATCCAGAGATGCTTAAAATAGAAGCTTTTGGAAAGTTTAATCCCCGCTATCCCAATGCTACTCCGGAGGGGCGGCTTAAAAATCGCAGAGTTGATATCGTGCTGGATACAAGAAATCCTTCTGTTGAGCGGGAACTTAAAGAATATCAGCCTAAAAAAGTAGAAAAGCGCGATGGCAGTTTTGATTATGACGGTTTCGTTTTTCCGATAAAGGATTCTGCGAAGCCAAAACAGAGCAAGCAGTAGCGGTTATTTAAATTATGGCTAAAAAAAAACAGAAAAAATTTCCTGATCCGGGTGGAGCCTGGCTGGTCACATTTTCTGATCTTGTTACGCTTCTTTTGACATTTTTTGTGCTCTTGCTCAGTATGGCATCCATGGATCAGAGTTTTATTACAAGGGTTACGATTACTCCGGCGGAGCTCGGTTTTCTCTCAAAAAGAGGATCAGGACGGGTTACAGCCAAAGTGGCTTTGGTCAGTGAAATGCTTGAGCGTCCCTGGGAAGTTCTCGAAAAGCAAAACAGAATTAAGGACTTGTTGTTTCCCGATGAGATTCTTCCCCCGGATATGGACAAGGCGACACTTGAAGAGAACCTGAAAGTTCTTGCAAAGCCGGAAGGGGTTGCCCTTGTACTTACAGACAAGCTACTGTTCCCGCTGGGCAAGTATGAACTTGATGACAATGCAAAAGTTCTGCTTTACCAACTGATTCCTGTTCTTGATTATCTAGGGGCGGCGGATATCAATATTTCTGGCTACACTGATGATGTGGGGGGAATGAGTCCTTCCAATTTTAAACTTTCGGGACAGCGGGCAATAGCCGTGCTTACTTATTTTGTTGAACAGGGTATTTCTAACCACAGGCTTACTATGTCAGCCTATGGTCCTACCTATCCGATGTATAGTAATACAACTCCGGAAAGCAGGGGCCAGAACAGACGAGTAGAAATTTTGATTAAAACAACTCCCCATTTGGGCGGGTATTCGTAATTTAGTAAAGTAACACTGGAGAGGGCTGAATATCATGGCCGAAGAAAATGGACAGGAAGCGAAGAAAAAAGGCAGCATGCTGAAGTGGATTATTCTTGTTCTGCTTCTTGCAGTTCTCGGCGGCGGCGGATTTTTCGCCTATCAGAAGTTTTTTGCAGGAGCGCCGGAAGATGCGGCTGAAGTTTCAAAAACTGAAGAAGCAGTTGATCCTAATGCGGCTCCTTTGCCAGGTGACGGTTTCACCGTTACTTTGCCGACCTTTGTTGTAAACCTTGCTGACCCGCTTGGACGAAGATATTTGAAACTGGGTATTGATGTAGAAGTCATTAGCGAAGAAGCTGTTGCGGAGCTTAATAAGAAAGAGCCGATGGTTAAGGATACGCTTATTCTGCTTCTTTCCAGTAAAACATTTCAGGATTTATCCAGCATGGAGAACAAGATTCTCCTAAAGAAAGAAATTGTAGACCGGCTTAACCAGATTATGGGTGGAGCTAAGGTTTCGCAGGTATATTTTACAGATATGGTTATTCAGTAGCACGCTTTTTGCAATTGCTGTATTGCTCTGTCGAGTTCTTGGCGTTTAATACAGATTATTCGGCAGGCAATAAATGATAAAGCCGGAGGTTTACGGGAATGATGTCTGATGATCTTGATCAGGATAAACTCGCACAGGAGTGGGCGGACGCGCTAACCGAAGATACGGATAGCGGTGATGCTTTGGGATCAGACCCCGGTGACGGCAATGATGACGCTCTTGCTGATGAATGGGCTTCTGCTCTTTCTGAGCAGGGTGACGATGCCGGCAGCGATGATGCTCTTGCCGATGAATGGGCGGCAGCTCTTGGTGAACAGGGCGATGATGCCGGAGCCGGAGATGCGGGGGGGGGAAGTGACGACGCTCTTGCTGATGAGTGGGCTTCCGCATTGGCTGAGGATACCGGAGATGATATCCGGAAAGAAAAGGAACAGGAATTTCTTCGTACTCAAACCAGAGACGCAGATTTTAATGATTTTACAAGCGAAGCAAAAAATCCACGTCATGACGGTTCAAGACGTGACCTTGATTTTATTCTCGATATTCCTCTTGATGTTTCAGCTGAACTTGGTCGCACTAAAATGCTTATTAATGAGCTTTTACAGCTTGGAGCAGGTTCTGTAGTGGAGCTTACCAAGCTTGCAGGTGAGCCGCTTGAAATTTATGTGAACGGAAAGTTGGTTGCCAGAGGGGAAGCTGTTGTAATTAACGAGAAATTCGGTATCAGACTTACCGATATTATCAGTCCTATTGAGCGGGTTAAACACCTTGCTTAACGCTTCTGTGCCGCTTGCTATGTCTGTCCCTGATGCAGGGGTCAGCTCCGTGCTTAAAATGTCGGGAGCACTTTTTTTTATTCTGGGAATGCTTCTTTTGGTTTTTTATTTTATGCGGCGTCTTAATCTTGGCGTATCCTTTTCCGGTGTGCGGAACAAAGAGTTGCAGATTGTAGAACGTCTCCCGCTCGGACCGCGTCAGAATATTACAGTTATTAAGTATCGCGGTCAGGATCTTGTGCTTGGTGTTACTCAGGATAAAATTACTCTGCTTCAAGCAAGGGAAGAAGTTCATGGAAAGGATGAAAAAGATTTTGCCGGATTTCTTAAAAAAGAAAATACCGGCTCTTCTGACTCTTAGCGCAATATTATTGCTGGTTCTGCCTGCGGTTGTATTTGCTCAGGATCAGACCATTCCTACTTTGACGCTGAATCTTGCTGCCGGGCAGGATGAGCCTGAACAGGTTTCGCGTCTGCTTGAAATTCTATTCTTGCTGACCGTTCTAGGTATGGCTCCATCCATACTTTTGACCATGACTTCGTTTACTAGAATTATTATTGTTTTCCACTTTTTAAGGCAGGCAATGGGCACACAGCAGATGCCGCCTAACCAGATTCTAGCCAGTCTTGCCATTTTTATGACTGTGGTAATCATGATGCCTACCGGTAAAGCTATAAATAACACAGCGTTACAGCCTTATTTGAACGAAGAAATCGGTTTTAAAGAGGCGTTGGATAAAGCGCAGATTCCTGTGCGGAAATTTCTTTTCAAGCATACTCGCGAAAAAGATCTTTCGATTTTTTATTCCATCACAGGTGAAGCCCGACCTGAAACAAAAGAAGATGTTAATACTATGCTCTTGGTTGCTGCTTACACAATCAGTGAGCTTAAGACAGGGTTTACCATCGGATTTTTGATCTATGTTCCATTCTTGATTCTTGATATGGTTATCGCAAGTATCCTGCTGGCAATGGGTATGATGATGTTGCCGCCTGCGATGGTTTCGCTGCCGTTTAAGATTCTTTTGTTTATTATGGTAGACGGCTGGTCTTTGCTGACAGGGTCTCTTGTTAATACATTTCAGTGACGAAGGGACTGGTTTGTCTTAAGCCGTCAGAGTTTTTCTTAAAAGTGGATTTGTCAATACACGGAGATATTTATGACCCCTGAATTCGTTATCGGATTCGCAAGACAGTCAATTGAATTGGCTCTTACGCTGGCATTGCCAATGCTTGGCGTCGGTTTGGTCGTAGGTATTTTTGTCAGTGTAATTCAGGCCGCTACTCAGATTCAGGAAATGACTCTTACTTTTGTTCCGAAAATTGTATCAATGTTTATTGCTCTTTTGATAGCATTCCCGTGGATTATGGATAAAATGATCGATTTTACCCGTAATATTTTTTTGAATCTGCCTAATTATATACGATAATTATTATAAAAATTTTTCGCAAAAAAGCCCTTGAAGCAGTTAGTCTTCAAGGGCTTTTTAATTAATTTGAGTAGAGCCGGTTTGATCAGCCCAGAGTTCTGGAAAATTCGCTGATGAGGATGGCGCCGGCTTGAGCGACGTTCAGAGAATCGAATTCACGTTTGAACGGGATGTGAATCAGTTCCTGACAGCGTTTTTCAACTCCCAGCCTGATTCCTTTTTCCTCATTTCCTAGAACCAGTATGGCCGGTCCCATGAGTTTTACGTCATATACGGGATTGGAGTCGTCAGCCAGTCCGGCTCCGTAAACATTTATACCCATATCAAGAGCTTTATCCAGAGCCTGAGATATATTGGAGACACGGGCTATAGGTAACTTGGTCAACGCTCCGGCACTAGCTTTAACAGCTCCCGGTCCGAGGAATGCGGCGCCGTGGCGAGCCACAACTATTCCTGCTCCACCGAGTGAATATAGTGTTCTGGCGAGCGTTCCGACATTTCCGGGATCTTGAACCTGATCGAGTACCACTAAAAGGGGAAGAGGAGCATCAGCGAGGTTTGCTAACAGTTCATCGAAATCGATAAATGAAAGCGCGGCCACTTTCGCAATCATCCCTTGGTGATTTCCCGTAAAAATACGAGCTAATTCTTCTTTGTCTGCAATTTTATATTTAATGCCGAATTTTTTACATCTTTCAATGGTTCGTTCGAAATTTTTGTCCTGACGGCCTTTTTGCACGTAAAGCATATCAATGCTCTTAGGATCGTTTAAAAGAAGCTCCTGGACGGGTTTGCGTCCTACAATGATGGTGTTCTCATCTTCTTGAGATCTGTTTTTCATTAAAAATACCTTATATTGAAAAATATTATTTATAGCACTTTCTCTTGCGAGCTTTCTCGCTGATTTTAACCCGATTAATCAAGGTAAATGAACAAAAAAATTGTGTTTACCTTATTCGCCCGTATTAATTGGCAAAAAAATAAGATTTAATATTTAGAGAAAAATCGTTTCTATTTCCTTTGTTCAGGTATGTACCTGAAACGGTTTCAAAAGACCTTAAAACCCTGTCGTTGAGCCGTTTCCGGCAATCTAGTCCTTTTATTTTGCTATTGCAAACCTTCAAACTTTAGGATAGCTCTACTATTGTTTGATAATCATCATTAATTTCTGTAAAAAATCATTATTTTTAGGTCCTTGAGACTTTTTTTCCTAATTAAACAATTAGAATCTATAGTTTTTCTAGATAATTTATGAAAAAAAACAATACATATAACGCAAGGTTGGAGCAGACAGTGAATAGCCCGAAATTATTTCGTTTAGTTGCGCTGTTGGCTATTTTTATTCTTTTTGCCGGTTGTGCACAAAAGACGGTAACTCCTGAATCAGATTCTGAAATTAATGTTTCTGAGAATAGCGCTGCCGAGTCTGAATATAAAGATTCCGAAGTAGAAACTCTTGACCCTGAACTTGAGTCAACTCCAGCCGAAACTGAAGAATTGACACCGGAAGAGCAGAAAGCTCTTCTTGCCAGCAGTTCAGGCATCAATTTTAATCTTGATGTTCATGATACAAAAGAAGTTCAGCAGTATTTCGGATATTTTACCCATAAAGCTCGTAAGACTTTTACTAACTGGCTTAAGCGGTCTGAACCCTTCTTACCTTATATCCGTGAAGTCCTTTCTAAGAACAATATCCCTGAAGATTTAGCCATGCTTCCTTTCGCGGAAAGCGGCTATAATACAATGGCTTATTCAAGAGTCGGAGCAGCAGGTATGTGGCAGTTTATGCCTTATACCGGTCGTCACTTCGGCTTACGGGTCGACTGGTGGGTTGATGAACGCAGAGATCCTTATAAATCCACTTTAGCTGCTGCAAAGTATTTGAATATCCTTCATGAGATGTTCGGAGACTGGTATCTTGCACTCGCCGCATATAATGCGGGTGAAGGAAAGATTGGCCGGGCTTTGAAAAAGACCGGTGCTGAAGACTTTTTTGATCTCACCAAAAAGAATCATAAGCTTAGTAGAAAATATAGACTGAGAGCAGAAACTAAAAATTACGTCCCTAAATTTATCGCTATTTCCAAGATCTTTAAAAATCTTGAACCGCTCGGGTTTGAGAAAATTAATTGGAATAATGGCATTAAAGTAGAAACAGTTAAAGTTCCCGGTGGAACGGATTTACTTGCTCTGGCTAAAGCCTGTGATATGAAATGGAATGATTTCCACACATATAACCCGCATTTCCGCAGACAAGTCAGCCCTCCTGATGCAGCCATCAATGCTTATCTTCCTTTGCAGGTGATGGTTAAAGCATCCAGTTATCTTGAAAGCCCACGCTCAAGACCTTTTGCCGGTTACAAACGTTACAAGATTAAAAAAGGCGACTCCTGGCATCGCATTGCTCATAACAACAGAGTGCCTGTCTCGGTTTTAAAAAGTGTTAATAATCGCAAGTCAAATCTGATTAAACCCGGTCAGTTCATTATGATTCCGGGTAAAGGATCGACAGCTTCTCTCTATACAAGACAGGTTACAAAAACACGCCGCACAGCTCAAAGCAGGGCAAACTACAGAGTGCGCAAAGGGGATACTCTCTGGGATATCGCAAGCCGCTATCAGGTAAGTGTCAACACACTTAAACGCTCAAACGGACTTCGTTCATCCAGACTTAAAATCGGACAGAAGCTTTATATTCCTGACAACTCAGCTAAGAGTTCCAGATCTTCTAAGGTTAAAGCCGGAACTGTTAATAACCAACTAGTTAAGTATAAGGTTAGACGCGGTGATAATCTTTACGGAATCGCTCGTCGCTTCGGTGTTAAGGTTTCGTCGCTCATGAAGTGGAACCGCCTTAATTCCAAGAGTATTATTCGCCCCGGTGACAGAATTAAAGTTTACGTTCAGTAGGCTTTAATAATTTGTTTATAAAGAAAGCCCGTTGCAGTTATTGCAACGGGCTTTCTTTTTGAGTTTGAGATTATTTAAAGGTATTAACAGACCTTATTTCTTCCAGACTGCTTTGCTTCATAAAGAGCTTTGTCGGCTCTATTTATGACGGAGTCTATATCACGGTCATCATCGGTCAGTTCACTAACTCCTGCACTCACTGTGATAGAAATATTTCTACTTCCGCAGACAATATTCATTTTTTGAATACGTTCACGAATTCTGTTTGCTAACAGCTTCGCAGAAGTTAAATCTGTTTCAGGCAACGCAACGATGAACTCTTCTCCACCATATCTGCCGAAAAGATCGGTTGTTCTTAATTGTGAGTTAACTTTTTTTGAAAATTCTTTCAAAACAGTGTCCCCAACTTGATGTCCATATTTATCATTTATTTTTTTAAACCAATCTAAATCAAAGAAAATAAATGATAAGTGATGGTTATAGCGTTTTGATCTGTTTATCTCTATTTCGGCTTTTGTAAGAAAAGAGTATCTGTTGTCTATTTGAGTTAGTGCATCAATCTCAGAAATCCTTTTTAATTGGTAGTTGTTATCGATAATAGTTAATTCTCTTTCGATCAGATCTCTAAGTTTCTCAATTAATTTTTCATGGTTGTCACTGTAGTTGTTTTCTTTTGAATCAAGAATGCAAATAGTTCCAAAGGGGTTTCCGTCTGGGTATCGTATGGGAAATCCTAGGTAAGAAATCATGTTCAGCTTTACATCGGGATTGTTTTTCCACTTGTCATCTGTAAGAGCATTGGTCACTTTTAGTTTTTTATTACTTTTGATGACGGTTTCACAATATAAGCCAGAGTTTTCCATTACTTCATTTTCGCCTACTTTATATGGATTGTCTGGTGTTTTGCTTGATACGAAAACTTCAAGCTTACCCTTATCAAGTTTCATGATTAAGCCCGCAGGAACGTTGATAATAGCTGCTAATAAATCGACAACATCTTGCCATTCTTGAATTAACAAATCGGCATCTATGTGTTCCATATTTATCCTCCTCTGGAGCAGTGTTCACTGATTCTTTACAGGTGCTTAAGTAAAAGCTTACGAGCTTCTAATTCATCTAAATCATGATTTGTCCATAATTTAAACTGAGCTAGGCCTTGATGTAAAAACATTTCAATTCCGCTGATAGTTTTACTGCCTTTTGCTTTCGCGTCTCTAAGGAAAATGGTTTCAAGCGGGTTGTAGACCAGATCATAGACAATTGTTTTTTCGTCAATATGATCCATGATCATGGGGTTGATCTGCTGCTTGTCTCCAGACATGCCGAGTGATGTTGAATTTATGACCAGATCATAATGTTCATTGCCTCTTTCGTCCCAATCGACACATGATATTTCAAATTCATCAGCCAGAGCATCGGCTTTTGATTTTGTTCTGTTTGTAATGAAGATCTTTTTAATTTTAAGACTCTTAAGTCCTACAATTGCCGCGCGAGCCGCCCCTCCTGCGCCAATGAGCAAAGCTCTTTCCACATGATCACAATGAGGGCGTAAGGGTTCTGAACAACCAGCTGTATCCGTATTGTCACCAATCAGTTTATTCTGTTTCCAGTAGAGAGTGTTCACAGCGCCAACTGACTTTGCGCGGGGAGTAAGTTTGTCAATGTAGTTCATTACAGACATCTTGTGGGGAATGGTCACGCTTGCACCTGAAATCGGCAGAGTTTTAAGAGCTGTCATGAAGTCACCGAGTTTCTCCGGCGTAGTGGGCCAAGCCATGTATGCGGCTTTAATGTTTTTTTGCGAAAATCCCCAATTATGCAGAAGAGGACTCATCGAGTGTCCTAGTGGAAACCCGATTATCCCGAAAAGTTTTTCTGGTCTGAAAACGTTCATTTTTGGCTCCTACGATTAAAAAAAGGCCCGGATAGAAGGGCATAAAGCCTTTCTATCCGGGCCTTGATAGCCATTACTGATTCTTTTGAATCTTTTGGTTAAGCAATAGCGTCAGCGCCTGCTTGCAGAGCTTCGGCATTTTTGGGGATAAGGTGAGTGTAGTGAGCGGAAATTACGTTTGGCAAACTGTCGATAACAGCCTTAATGTCCATAATTCCTGTTGCTTTGATGAAAGCGCCCAGAGCTACCATGTTTGCCATGCGGGTATTGCCGATTTTGTCGGCGATATCGTTGGCAGGAACAAGGTATGATTTGATGCGGTCAGTATCAACCAGCTCTTTATCTATAAGAGAGGAATTGACTATCTGAACTCCGCCGTCCATCAGAACCGGCTGGAATTTTTCCAGTGAAGGACGGTTCATCATAATCAGGCCGTGCGGGCTGCGGATGATTGGGGATCCAATTTCTTCTTCGGAAAGAACAACTGTACAGTTGGCCGTTCCGCCGCGCATTTCAGGGCCGTATACTGGGATGTAGGTTACATTGAGTCCGGCATTCATGCCCGCATAGGCTAGCAGGTTGCCGATAAGCATGACGCCCTGTCCGCCGAATCCGGCAATAATGCTGTCAAGATACTTGCTCATCTGGCTAGTCCTCCGCTTCCACTGTTAAATCTTTAAACACACCCAGAGGGAAGTAAGGAATCAACTCTTCTTCGATTCTTTCATTCGCCTTGATCGGGGTCATTCTCCAGTTGGTCGGGCAGGTTGCCAAAAGCTCAATGAATCCGAATCCGAGTTCTTTCTGCTGAACTTCAAAAGCTTTTTTCATAGCTTTTTTAGCTTTGCGGATATTTTTAACATTGTTCACAGCCACACGAGCTGAGAAAGCGGTTCCGCCGAGCTGGCTGATAATTTCAGCCATACGGATAGGCATGCCTTCTTTTGCAGCATTACGTCCGGCAGGTGAGGTTGTGGTCTTTTGCCCAATCATTGTGGTCGGGGCCATCTGGCCACCTGTCATTCCGTAAACAGTGTTGTTTACGAAGATGATGGAGATGTTTTCACCACGGTTTGCACAGTGCATAATTTCAGCCATACCGATTGATGCAAGGTCGCCGTCTCCCTGGTAGGAAAGAACGAACTTGTCGGCACGTGCTCTTTTTACACCTGTTGCAACAGCAGGAGCGCGACCGTGAGGAGCTTCCACGCTGTCGACGTGAAGGTAGTTGTAGAGAAAAACAGAACAGCCGATGGAAGTTACGAGAAGTGTGTTCTCGGTAAGGTCCATTTCGCTGAGCAGTTCTCCAGCTAGTCTTTGAACTACACCGTGCTGGCAGCCCGGACAGTAGTGAGTCGGCACATCTACAAGAGCATCAGCTCTGTCGAATGCTATAATTTCTTGTTCGCTCATATCTATTTACCTCCAAGACTTTTAAGGATCGGTCCTTCGAAGTCATCGGGAGTGGGGAGGTTGCCCGGTAGGAAGCCGAAGAAGTCTGAATCCGTGATTGTGCGGATTGAAAGACGGACATCTTCAACCATCTGTCCAAGGTTATGTTCTATTGTAAGGAACTTCTTACCTTGCTCAGCAAGTTTTTTGAGATCGCCGGAAGGGAACGGGTAGAGTGTGATCGGTCTGAAAAGGCCGACTTTGTGTCCTTCGTTCCTGAGTTTTTTGATTGTGCTTTTTACAATTCTGCCGATAGATCCGTAGGCTACGACAACAAGTTCAGCATCATCAATCTGATATTCTTCCTGCTGAGTGTATGAAGCCATGTCTGTATACTTGTCCTGCAACATCTGATTGTGAGCAGCTAAAGAGCCTTCACTGAGGAACAGGGATTTAAGTATACGGCCTTCGCGGCCTTTGGCTCCGCACATGCGCCAGTCGTGGCCTTCTTTTTCGTCTTTTTCGTCTGGAGTCCATGTGATGACAGGCTCTTTCATTTGTCCGAGAATGGCATCACCGAGAATCATGACGGGGTTGCGATATTTAAAAGCAAGGTCAAACGCCTTGATTGTCAGGTCATATGCTTCCTGACATGTGCCGGGAGCGAGGACTAGTAATCTGTAGTCACCGTGACCGCCGCCTTTTACAGACTGAAAATAGTCGCCCTGACTAGGTCCGATGTCGCCAAGACCCGGTCCACCGCGGTTCATGTTGACAATGACTGTAGGCAGCTGACTTCCTGCGAGGTAAGATATTGCTTCCTGTTTTAGTGATATGCCGGGGCTTGATGATGAGCTCATGCTTCTAACACCGCATGCAGCCGCTCCGATGAGCATATTTGCCGCCGCAATTTCACTTTCCGCCTGCACAAATTCACCGCCGACTGCGGGAAGTGCTGCTGACATATATTCAGGGATGTCATTCTGCGGTGTGATGGGGTAGCCGAAGTAGCATTTGAGGCCGGCTGCGATCGCGCCGCGTGCAATAGCCTCATTGCCTTTGATAAAAAGTTTTTCGCCGTTATTAGCCATCTTATTCTGCTCCTTTGGCTTTCGGGGTCCTGTAGACGCGGATAGCCACGTCCGGACATATAAGTGCGCAAGACGTACAGCCTGTGCATTTATCCATGTCTTCAGCCGGAACTTCGGCCACTTTGTAGCCGTGCTGATTGAAACGGTCGGATTGCCTTATAATTTCCTTTGGACAGACAACTGTGCAGAGCAGGCAACCCTTGCACCGTTCTTCCAAAAATTCAACTCGGGACATCCTAAACTCCTGTTACCGTGACAGAAAAGCCCGTAATTAAACGGGCCAAGGACCATTACGGTCATTAATAATTTTAGAACAGTCTGCATTAGAGGCCGACTATTTCATAAGTAGCGTATAACGATTTACTGTTAGGTGCAAATTTTGGGATTGTACGTGGTTTAAATTATCTGATGTACATTGAATCACCATAAGAAAAGAATCTGAATTCGTTTTCTATGGCTTTTTGATATCCATTCAAAACGTGATTCCTACCAGCCAGAGCGGAAATCATAATTACAAGTGATGATTCTGGCAAATGAAAATTAGTCAACATGCGGTCTACAACCTTAAATTCATAGCCGGGATAGATGAAAATATTAGTTTCACCCTTGAATGCGCATATCTTTCCGGTTTGTTGAAAAGCTCCTTCAAGCGTTCGGGCCGAAGTTGTCCCTACGGCAATAACAGCCCGTCCTTCGTCTTTAGCTTTTTGGATTGCGCGGGCTGTTTCTTCCGGAATTTCAATATATTCGCTGTGCATTTCATGATCGCGAATGTCGGTAGTTCTGACCGGGCTGAAAGTTCCGTACCCTACATATAAAGTGACTTCGACCCGCTCGATATTTTTCTCGCGCAGTCTTTCTTCAATTTCTTTTGAAAAATGAAGTCCGGCTGTCGGCGCTGCCACCGATCCGGCTTTATCATCACAGGCGTAGAGAGTCTGATATCTTTCATTATCAGTTTCATTAGCAACGCGCCTGATATATGGTGGAAGGGGAATTTTGCCGCAGGTTTCAAAAATTTCTTTTAAGCTTCCCTGCCATTCAAGCTCAACATCAGACAGCCCGAATTGGCCTTTGCCTAAAACCGTAAGTTTCATGTCACAGTCGAATTTAACTTCGCTGCCGATTTTTGTCGGTTTTGAGGAACGCAGTAATCCTTTGACAACAGCTTTATAACCTTGCGGGGTTGCAGTTGGCACAATTAAGGGAACCGGGGAGAGGAGTAAAAATTCAACTCTTCCGCCCGAAGGCTTTTTACCGAAAATTCTGGCAGGTATAACTTTTGAGTTATTTGCAACCAGAAGCGCTCCTTCAGGTAAAAGGTCAGGAACGTCGGTGAATGATTTGATTTCAGTTTCACCTGAAGTTCTGTCCAGAACCATCAGTTTTGAATCGTGTCTTTTTTCGGCAGGGCACTGTGCAATGCGTTCTTCCGGTAATTCAAAGTTGTAGCTTTCTAAATTTAAATCTTTTGGGATTGTCTTCATTTTTTCAGTTTTCTTTATTGATGATAATCTGGTAAGAATCTTTCCAACAAGCAGATAGACTCTTTTAGGACTTCGTTTAATGCTTGATTGCTGTTCAATTAGGTTGTTTCATTCTCACGTTGATCACGAACTTACGGATTATACTATGAAATGGTTATCAGTCGCGGAAATATCCAAGATTACTATGATTCCTGCTCCTACCGCCAGGCGTTACGCCTCGCTGTTTAAGGAGTACCTTTCTTGCAGAAAAATGGGCAGGGTAACAAAATACCCGGAATCTGCCGTTGAAATTTTTAAACGTATTGTTTCCCTTTATAATGATGGTATGGTGACCACCGAGATAGAGGAAATACTTCGTTCTGAATTCCCTCGTACAATCGAGATCAGCTCAACCGAAAGGTCCGTCGCCTCTCAGCCTTCTATGAATATTCAGGCAGAGCTGAGCGGAGCTTTTGCTGACATGATGGCGAACATGACAAAATCACTTGAAATGGTTGCTAATCAGAAGTCCATCATTGATGAACAGCGTGAAGATATTTATAAGCTCAAAAAAGCTTTTGTTCTTCTTGCTCGCAGTCAGAAAAAAATCAAGGCTCTTCCTCAGCTTGACATCAGTTCAATTACTGAGGGATACGACGAAAGAACGTGCGCTCTTGAGCAGAAGGATGTTGAATTAGAAGAAGTCACTTCTGAATTGTCTCAAGAAAACAGTAACTTGCGAAATAAAATTGAAGTTATGGAAGCTGAACTTGTCAGGCTTCGCCGTGATCGTAGAGAGATGGAAAATTATTTCCTGGATAAAATCAAACGTCTTAAACCTTAGATCCGGTTGATGGCAATTGATTTTTCATCTTTGAGTCTGTAGAAAAAGTCTAGAAGATATTCTGCTTATGACTTATATAAAGCTTAATTTCCTTGATTGGCATCTTTTAAAGCTCTCTATTTGAGTGTAATTATTACAACTTAATTTGGTTTTTAATACCGGAGGAACAAATATGCGTAATGTTATCAGATTATTAGTTGTTTCAATGTTGGTTATGCAGCTTTTAGGTTGTGTCAGCGGGAAAAAAACTAGCCCGGAAGAACCCGCTGTTGCGGCAGTCGGTGCAACTGAAAGCTATGAAGAATTTGTACCTTATACCGAATTTGATGATATAGCCGTTCCAAACGAACTCAGCCGTGTGCCTGAAAGAACCTTTATATATGAAAATAAAGAATTCAAAACCGGCATGATCGTAATGAAAGGCCGTGTTGAAAATCAATCACTGATCGATTTTTTCGTGAATCAGATGGCAAAAGACAACTGGACAAAAGAAAGCTCTATAATTTCCAGCATGTCCACCATTGTCTTTAAGAAGCCTTACAAAAGTTGCATGATTCGTATCACTGACGGTTCATACAACACCGAAGTTGAAATTTATGCTGTAGAACTTAAAGCTGAATCTCTTCGCGATAGTGGCGGGGTTCACGAGCAGAATATAAAATAATGAATGAACATCTTAATTTTGACTGTTTTCTAGGAAAACGGATTCACCTCGGGGTTTGCGGAAGCGTTGCAGCCTATAAGTCTTTGGATCTTTTGCGAATGTATCGCAAGGCCGGGATAGAAGTCAGCGCCACCTTAACTTCAGGTGCACAGGAATTTATTAAGGGCCTCAGTTTTGAGGCCCTTGGTGCTTTTAAAGTTTGGGATTCGATGTTTCCAGCCGGAGATGAGATTTTCGGACATCTTGAACCCGGTCAGGCTGCTGATGCCTTAGTTGTCGCTCCTGCCACAGCCTCCACCCTTGCCCGCATGGCTTACGGTTTGGCGGATGATATGCTTTCCTGTCAGGTTCTTGCTTTTCCCGGACCGAAGCTTGTTGCTCCGGCTATGAATCCGGCCATGTGGAATGCTTCTGCGACTCGCGACAATTGTGCTTTGCTTGCTAAGCGCGGAGTTGAGTTTATAGGTCCTGATTGCGGCGATGTTGCTTGCGGTGATCACGGAAGCGGGCGGCTTGCTACTCTGGAATCAATCTTCGTGCATTCTCTCAGGGCTGTTTCACCCGATGATATGAGTGGTAAACATGTACTGATTACTCTGGGGCCTACACGTGAAAAATGGGATGCGGTCCGTTTTTGGTCTAATCCTTCCTCGGGGTTGATGGGCGCTTGTATCGCGATGGCGGCATGGCTCAGGGGAGCTAAAGTTACTGTTGTCTCCGGTCCGGTTAACTGGTGGTTTCCTGCCGATGTTAACGTAATCAAGGTCGACAGTGCGCGTCAGATGTTCGAAGCCGCCACTGACGTATGGCCCGAGTGTACAACTGGTTGCCTTACTGCCGCAGTAGCAGATTTTAGGCCTGTTCCTCATGGTGAAAGCAAATTTAAAAAAGCTGGTCAGGATTCGCTCAGCGTTAATTTTGAATCCAACTCTGATATATTAAAGACTCTTGGAGCTACGAAGCGTGATGATCAGGAACTTATCGGTTTTGCTGCTGAAACTTCTGACATTGAAAAGGCTGCTGCCGGAAAGCTTAAGGCTAAAAATTTGGACATGATAATTGCCAACCTCATAAATATGCCGGGAGCGGGATTTGAGTCTTTCACAAATTCTGTTTATGTCTTAGACAAGTCTGGCCGGGCCGAAGAATGGCCTAATCTTCCAAAAACAGAAATAGCGTGGCGAATATGGGATCTCCTTCTGCAGAATTAAATGTGCTCGAAAGCGTCAGGCCGTGGTATCAAAACGGCCTGCGTTTTATATTTAAAGACGCTTTGCCCGAGCTTGAGCAGCTTGAGCTTGCTGCTAAGCAGAAAACTATAAGCGCAGTGCAAGCTTCTCCTAATTCTTCGCAATCAAATGTGAATAGAGCTCCGCAATCGTCTCCTGTCAGCAAGGCAGCCGCCGCGCCTATGCCAACTCATTTTAAGCAGTCAACGCCGCCTTTGAAGCCTTCTCGCATTCCGCCTCCGCCTGTTAAGCAGAGTATACAGCCAATAAAACACCCTGATGCCGGCTCATGGCCTGATCCATGGAGCTTGATTGCATCGCGCATAACTCCGCGATTGCAGATTTTTTGGACCTACCCGCAACTTGGGAAGGATCTTTCAGGTGATGCAGATCCTGCAAGGCGTAAGCTTTTCCAATCTCTTATCGGGTACATGGGGCTTCCTAAAGGAGCTATTTCGTTTTGGCCGTGTACAACTTGGAACGGAAATGCTCTTGAAAACAGGCCGGATATTTTCTGGAAAGGAGTCGAGTCCTACGGTGTAAAATTCGTAGCTTGTTTTGGTATAAAGGGTCTTTCAGTTATCGCACCCGAGGCTCCCGAAAATGCTTCTTCCGCTTATGTTAACGGCGTGCAGGTCATAGTGTTACAAGACCCGGATCTCCTCAAAGTACTTCCACCTGAAGAGCAGCAGCTTCTTTCTATTCCTCTTTTACGTCTTCCTCTTTTTTAAATATAAGCGGGAACCTGCCTTTTTTAATTTGTTTTGTTTATTTATCAGCGCTGATTTGGCATGATGGATTACAAAAGCAATAGGCAGGGAGAACGCATATGTTATTTTTCAAACATCTAAGACAACTTTACTCATGTATGATTATCACTCTTGTGATTATCATCTTCATGTCAGGCTCAGCTTATGCCGGAGAAGGGTTAAAAATCCTATACGGCCAGTTAGAAGGAGCCATAAGTCCTGCTCAGGTCAGCCTGATTGAGAATATGGCTAAGCTGGCGGTTGATGATGAACATGATTTGATTTTGTTGCGATTAGATACGCCGGGCGGACTTACAACCTCGATGCGGGACATCGTCAAGATCATGATGAATCCGCCAGTTCCAATTTGCATATGGGTTGGCCCTGAAGGCTCACATGCCGCGTCTGCCGGAGTTTTTATGGTTGCGGCTGCTAATGTGTCAGCCATGGCCCCCGGTACAACCGTCGGGGCCGCTTCACCCGTTTCATCGTCCGGTGATGATCTTCCTGATACTATGAGCAAGAAGGTTACAAGTGACTTAGCCAGCCTGATCAAAGGAGTTGCTCGTAAAAGAGCTAGGAATATCAACTGGTACTCCGATTCTGTTACTAAAGGAGTTAGTATTGATGCTCAGGAAGCAGTCACACTGAATGTTGTTGATTTTATAGCTGTTTCACCTGATGATTTTCTTGAGCAGCTTGGAGCTAAGGGTCTTCTCTTGAATGGGGAGGAAGTGAAATTTTCCAAGAATGGTTATTCTCTTGTAAATTATGAAGCTGGACTGAGTTATTCTGTTCTTTCGTGGCTTCTAAATCCGCAGGTTGCTTATTTTCTGTTGATAGCCGGTATTGTCGGTCTCTTTTTTGAGCTGGTTAGCCCCGGAGCCATTTTCCCGGGAGTTGTCGGTGGTTTTTGTCTTGTAACAGCTCTTTATGCCATGTCTATCCTTCCCACAAACGCTACAGGTCTGCTTTTAATGCTTCTTGGCGGAGTGTTTTTTATCCTCGAAGTTTTTATTGTCAGTTACGGGTTACTCAGCGTTGCAGCTATTATCAGCCTTTTTGTAGGTTCTCTTGTGCTTTTCAGAGGAGGCGAGGTTCAACAGCTACCACTTGGGACAATTATAGGTACGGTTTTATCCTTTGCGGTCTTTGTAGGTAGTGTTGTTTATCTTGTTGCAAAAGCTCATTCCCGTAAATCCGATTTGGGTGTGCAGGGGATGATCGGGCTTGAGGGTGAAGTCATTAACGTTCAGGATACAAAACTGAAAGTTCGTGTTCGTGGTGAAATCTGGAATGCGGTTTATGATGATGAGTCTGTGCTAGAGCTTGGTTCAAAAATAAAAGTTATTAATGCTGAGGGATTAACTTTAACAGTGACGAGTATGTCTTAGTTTTAACTTTTAAAATGGAGGACTGTCATGACTTATATGATTCCTGTGATTCTTTTTCTTATTTTTTTTCTGGTAACAGCTCTTAAAGTTTTAAATGAGTATGAGCGGGGCGTTATTTTCAGGCTTGGTAGAGTCATAAACTCCAAGGGGCCCGGGTTGATCATTCTGATTCCTATCGTGGATAAAATGGTAAGAGTCTCACTTAGAATTATGACTCTTGATGTGCCCAGTCAGGATGTAATTACTAGAGATAATGTCAGTGTTAAGGTTAATGCTGTAATTTATTTTAGAGTGATCGATCCTATCAAAGCTATTCTTGAAATAGAGGATTTTATGTTCGCCACTTCTCAGCTTGCCCAAACCACCTTGCGTAGCGTATGTGGGGGAGTCGAGCTTGACGATATCCTTTCTCAAAGAGAAAAAGTAAATAATGAAATTCAGGAGATCCTGGATATTCATACTGATCCTTGGGGAATTAAAGTCAGTACCGTTGAGCTTAAGTATGTCGATCTTCCGCAGGAAATGCAGAGAGCGATGGCCAAGCAGGCTGAGGCCGAGCGTGAACGCAGAGCTAAGGTTATTAATGCATTGGGTGAATTTCAGGCTGCGGAAAAGCTTTCGCAGGCAGCTAAAATTATTTCAGCTCACCCTGAAGCTTTGCAACTCAGATATTTACAGACTCTTCGAGAAATGTCTGCTGAGGGTAAGGCTTCTACTATAATCCCACTCCCCCTTGATTTGATGAGGATGTTGGCACCTGGTGCCGGCAGTGGGGAGTTAATTGAAAAAAAAATCCAAGAGAGTAGCGAAGAATGAAAGTTCTTGTAACCGGAGCAGCCGGATTTATCGGCTTCCACCTTTCTAAGCGCCTTTTATCTGAAGGACACGAAGTCATTGGCCTTGATATTTTAAATGATTACTATGATGTTCAGGTCAAAAAGAATCGTTTGAAACAGATTGAAGATCATGAAAAATTCATATTTGCTTATATTGATATGGCTGACAGAGAAGCCATGGCTAAACTTTTTGCCGAGCATCAGTTTACACATGTTGTTAACCTTGCTGCTCAGGCCGGTGTTCGTTATTCGCTCGAAAACCCTCAGGCTTATATTGATTCAAATGTTGTCGGTTTTATGAATATCCTTGAAGGGTGTAGACATAACGGAGTTAAGCATCTTGCTTATGCATCCTCAAGTTCTGTTTACGGTCTTAATACAAGCATGCCTTTCAGTACTCATGACAATGTTGATCATCCGATTTCCATGTATGCTGCAACTAAAAAATCTAACGAATTGATGGCTCATTCATATAGTCATCTTTTTAATATCCCTACAACAGGGCTTAGATTTTTTACTGTATACGGACCTTGGGGCAGACCTGACATGGCTTTGTTCCTCTTTACTAAGGCAATAGTGAACAATGAGCCTATCAATGTCTTTAATCACGGGAAAATGCTTCGTGATTTTACTTTCATTGATGACATAGTTGAAGGCGTTGTGAGAGTTCTTAAGAACACTGCTCAGCCGAATCCTGACTGGTCCGGGGATGCTCCTGATCCTTGTACAAGCCCGGCTCCTTTCAGAATCTATAACATTGGTAACAATCAGCCAACTGAGTTGATGCGTTATATCGAAGTGCTTGAAGACTGCCTTGGCAAGAAAGCCGAGAAAATCATGATGCCTTTGCAGGCTGGAGATGTACCTTGCACATATGCTAATGTTGATGATCTTGTTAAAGATGTAGGCTTTAAACCTTGCACCACAATTGAAGAAGGCATTGCAAAATTTGTTGCTTGGTATAAAGAGTACTACAAAGTTTAGAGTTTTTGTCTTCATTTTTAAGCTTTTTAAGGCCGCTGTTCACAGCGGCCTTTTTTTTGTTATGATGATCAGATAATTTTTTTTACTATTATTTCAAAAAAATACTTTTTTTAAAAAGGGTTAAGCTTAATAATCTGGTGATTGTTTAGATTATCAGTCTCTTTTTTGTTTTTGATTTCTTGATTTAAACAAAATTTCAGTCTAATTTCCTATAAATGTTTTCATATCAGTTTTTGACGTGATGTTTCACGTGAAACATGAAAATTGGAATCTCATGAACAAGGTGGTTTCCAGTGGCAAAAAGAATTGTTGTAGCGAATCAGAAGGGTGGAGTTGGTAAGACAACGACATCAATCAATTTGGCAGCTTCATTAGCTGTAATGGAAAAAAAAGTTTTGCTTGTGGATTGTGATCCGCAGGGAAACTGTTCAAGCGGGCTGGGCTTTTATCCCGGCGACTCAAGAGAAAATGTATATTCTGTCTTATTTCAGCCGGAGCGGGTAAAAGAGGCAGTTTTTCAAACTGACATTCCGTTTCTTTCCTTGATGCCTGCGAGTCAGGACTTAGTTGGTGCTGAGATAGAGTTGATTGATAAAATGGGGCGTGAATATTATTTGCGGGAGTTGATCGATAGAGTTGAGGATGAATACGAATATATAATATTCGACTGTCCTCCTTCGCTTGGGCTGCTTACGGTGAACGCACTTTGCGCCGCCAGAGAACTTTTGGTTCCCTTGCAGACCGAATACTATGCCCTTGAAGGCGTGGCTCAACTTTTGATGACTTTCGAATTGGTTAAGAAAAGATTAAATCCTGAAATGACGGTGTTGGGTGTTGTGTTGACCATGTATGATCGCCGCAACAGGCTTGCCAGACAGGTTAAGAACGAAGTTAGAAAGGCTTTTCCAGACAGTTTGTTTGAAACAATTATTCCGAGAAATGTTCGTTTGTCTGAGGCTCCGAGTTTCGGCAAGCCTGCAATATCATATGATGCAAAATCGAATGGAGCAAAGGCTTATATAAGTCTCGCGCAGGAAGTTGTTAAAAGACATGCAGCTATGGAAGTAGATTAAGAAAAATAAAAAGGCCGACATTTGTCGGCCTAATTGTTTAAATACGTGAAGATTTTTAAAATTATTATTTATTTGTGTACTTGTACTTGGCTTCGAAGTTGTTGTCTTTTTCTTCGACAAACGGAGTACACTGAGTCTTTACTTCATCTTTGAAATGTCTTTTAGTGATACGTCCCTGACACTTTGAACATTTAAAGGATACTAATCCCCCAAGGTTGGCTGAAACAAGTCTAAACTTGCGAGGTTCGTCAATTTCCCAGTTTTCGGTGGAGTTGTTGCAAATATCGCAGCTTACATTGGTGTCAATCGGGTAAGGGAAATCCCAGTATTGTTTGAGCTGTACCCAAGCATTCATGGGTTCCGGACGTTCTTCGGGTTCAGATTTTGGGAGCAATTTTGTTATATGCGGCTTAACTTTGGTCCATAATTCAGCTGGGATCAGGGCTCCGATGAGGTTGCCTTTTTTATCGAAAAGTTCTGTAAGATTATCATCGTGATTAGACATGTCGCCTCCGACGTTTATTTTAATGTAACATTGTTAAATGCTACTTTAATCACGCTTTCGATCAAGTCAAAGGAAATAATATATCGAATTTTCCCTTCGAAAGGCGTAAATTCATAAAAAAGAAGGAGAAAACCATGGCAGGCGCAACCGGAGGACTCGGACGAGGACTCGACGCACTACTTGGTGGAGCAAAACTTGATGCACAGAGCAACGCTACATCGGTAGATGCCCGGCAGATAGATATAGATAAAATTATTGCAAATCCCAATCAGCCGCGCAAGGAGTTTGCTCCCGAGGCTTTAAAGGATCTTGCTGAATCAATAAAAGCAAAAGGTGTATTACAGCCTGTTCTGGTTCGTTCGATTGCAGGGCGCAGGGGTTCATTTGAACTGGTAGCCGGAGAACGCCGTTTAAGAGCTTCTAAGCTGGCGGGTTTGACTGAAATTCCTGTGCTTGTAAAAGAAATGACAGATCTTGAAAGTATGGCGATTGCTTTGATTGAAAATCTACAGCGTGAAGATTTAAATCCAATTGAAGAAGCCAAGGGGTTTCAAGAGCTGATCACGAGGTTTGGGCTAAGTCAGGAACAGCTTGCGGGGCAGGTTGGTAAAAGCCGATCAACTCTTTCAAATTCTATGAGGCTATTGACTCTTGCCGAACCGATTCAGAGTGCTATTGGAAAGGGTGATATTTCAGCAGGGCATGGACGTGCTCTGATAGCAGTTGCAGATGATGATGCTCGTTCAGAATTATTTAAAATGGTTCTTTCGGATGGCTTATCTGTCAGACAGGCTGAGAGTTCTGTTGCGTTTTTTAAAGAACATGGATCTCTGCCGAAAGGTGAAGTACCTGTCGTCGCTAAATCAGCCAGCCGCACAAAGAAAGAGCCAAAACAAATTGACGCAGAACTGGCAAATGTAAAAGCTCGTCTGGAAGATTCTTTGGGAATAAAAGTGTCATTCAGCGGATCTTTAGATAAAGGGAATCTGACGATTAAATATTCGTCAGAAGCAGAGCTTGAAAAAATACTGGCACTGCTTGAAGTGTAACTCCGCTTGAAGTCAGATTAGGATATATAAGGATATTTTAAAGATATGGATAAAAAAATTTTAAGCGTATTGCCCAAACTGAAAGGGCAGAAGGTGTTGATTGTAGGTGACGTGATGCTTGATCATTACGTGATTGGTTCCGTGGACCGCATCTCGCCTGAAGCTCCGGTTCCTGTTGTTCAGGTTACTGAGGAAAAGTATCTTCTGGGCGGAGCTGGAAACGTGGCTCGAAATATAGTCGCGCTGGGCGGTGATCCTCACTTGACCGGTTTCATCGGAGCGGATGCAGAAGGGCATGTTTTCAACAAACTTTGCCTTGATTCAGGCATTTCATGTAGTTTGCTCGAATCTGAGGATCGTCCTACCACAAAGAAAACCCGTGTAATGGCTCATAATCAGCAGATGGTAAGAGTTGATAGAGAGAAAACAGATGAGTTTTCTGTTTATCATATGGATCAGCTGTTCTCTTTTCTAGATAATGAGATTTGTGAATACAGTGTGGTTATTTTATCTGATTATGGGAAGGGAACCTTGTCTCAGAAGTTCTTTGACAGGTTCTGGGCTTTGCTTAAAGTGAAAGATCATAATCCGCATGTTCTGGTTGACCCCAAGACCGTTAACTATGATCATTATAAAGGCGTCAACCTGCTTACACCAAATGCTAAAGAAGCAGGTGAAGGCGCAGGTATGGTGATCAAGAGCAAAGATGATGTCCTTGAAGCTGGCAGAAAGCTGTTTGATCGCCTTGATCCAACTCATCTGCTTATCACTCTCGGTGGTGACGGTATGGCTCTTTTTGAATCCCGTGACGTTGTTAAGCATGTTCCGACTTTTGCGCAAAAAGTTTTTGACGTAACCGGGGCAGGGGATACCGTTATCGCAACTTTGGGTTTGGGACTTGCTGCTGGGCTTGATCCGCTTACCTCCGCCGTGCTTGCAAACTATGCTGCCGGCATCGTTGTCGGACAGGTCGGAGCGGCGACTGCTACAGTTGAGGAGCTTGCAGAAGCTGTACGCAACTGGTCTAAGCCGAAAATTACAACTTGGAGCTAATAGCTTATAAGTAATTTTAAATTATGTTGAAATAGTATAGAGTAAAAGCTTACATGAAGCCGAAGAGCTAAATTTTGACGGATCGGGTATTGTACTTAGTCGAAAGTAAATGGGGAGATGGTGTTGAGTAGCCAAGCCGGTAGATTAAAAAAATTGATTCAAGCAAACGAAGTGTTGGCGAGCATAGAATCGTTGGTCGATTTGTTGCCTCAACTTTTAAGGTTGGCACAAGATGTCACCGGAGCTGAAGCCTCTTCTATTATGCTCTATAATAAAGAGAAAAATGTTCTTGAATTTGCTTTGGCTATGAATGATGTGCTGAGCGAAATGAGTATGAATATTTTAAAAACTCGTATTGAGTTGCCTCTTGGTAAAGGTATTGCCGGGTGGGTGGCTTTGCACAAGGAGTCTTTAAATGTCGTAGATGCTCAAAATGATTCTCGTTTTTCTCGTGAAGCGGACAAAAAAACAGGTTTTGAAACCCGCTGTATTTTATGTGTGCCCATAATTCATAAAGGTGAACTTCAGGGAGTTGTTCAGGTTTTAAATTCAAGTGCCAAAGATTGTTTTAATATCGAAGATCAAGAGCTTCTTGAGAGTTTCGGACATTTGGCCGGAGTTGCTCTGGTACGCTCTGAGCTGATGATTCAGAGGCTTGATCAACAGAAGTTTGAAACACAACTTGAAGCTGCTTCCCGAATTCAGAAACAATTTAATCCTAAAACACCTGAACTGAGCGGTGGCAATCATATTTGGGGAAATTCCGTTCCGGCGCAGTTCGTCGGTGGCGATTTATATGATTTTATACCTAATTCGGATGGAAGCTGGTATGTTTATGTTGCGGATGTTTCTGGGAAGGGTCTTCCTGCTGCTTTGATTATGTCTGCGTTGTGGACTCGAATCAGGGCTGCGGCTGTAAAAGAGCTGTCTCCGAATGGAATGATGGAAGAGATTAATAAAGCTGCTTTTGAATTTATGGGCGGCGAAGTTTTTGCTACAATGGTGCTTGCTCGTTTCTATCCTGAAACGGGTAAATGTAGTTATTGCGTTGCCGGTCATCCAGCTCCGTTGCTTGTTGCAGACGGTGAAGTAAAAGAAATGGACAGACCTCATGGGCTTCCTGTCGGAATTCTGGATGACGGGGAGTTCGGTTTAGCTGAGATTTATCTTGAAGAAGGACAGTCCTTGATAGTCGTCACAGACGGGGTTGATGAAGCCCGGAATAAAGACAAAGATTTTTTCGGAACAGAGCGTCTGGCGGAAGCCTTGAAAATCGCGGTAAAACCTCCTTTAGGTAAATCTTTACTTAAAGCTGTTTCCAGATGGAGAGGAAAAACTCCGCCGAATGATGATACAACCGTTATTGAAATATATAAATCTTGATGGTCCGTTTTTATTAAGGAGATGTTTATGAGTTTTGGTTGGAAACTAGACGTTAGTGCCGAAGAAGCTCTGATTAAAATCAGTGGTGAAATTGATTTTACAGGAACTCCGGCTCTTCGTGAAGAGCTGCACAAATTTATTGAAATCTCATCGGGAGAGGTGCGGGTTGATCTTTCTGAGTTGGAATATCTTGACAGCTCCGGCCTTGCTTCTTTGATTGAGCTGCGAAGAATGCTGACACAAAAAGATCGAACCGTTGTGATCATTTCCGTTACGGAACAGGTTGATAAACTTTTGCATCTTACTCAGGTTAAATCATTATTCGGTATGGAATAATTAAGGCGTTTGCTTCATGAAAAGTTGATATTTTCAAACGGAGTCAAAGGTTATGAAAGGATTGCAGGTTCTGGCATGGATGATTTCCCGACTTTTGGGATGCCTGCGCCTGAAAACTGGTCCTAAAAAATCTTTCTATCGTAAAAAACTTTATAAAGATCTCGCCAGCGTCGGGGCCGACTCAATACCTATCGTCAGTGTTATTGCCGGCTGTACAGGTGTTATTCTGGCTTTGCAGGCTGCACAGCAATTGGAAAAAGTCGGGGCTGTCAGCTATGTTGCCAGTCTTGTCGGGCTTACGATCATCAACGAGTTAGGTCCGTTGCTCACAGCTATTATTATCACCGGTCGTTCCGGTGCCGCTTTTACTGCCGAAATTGCCACTATGCAGATATCTGAAGAGATCGATGCTCTTGAAGTAATGGGTATCGAACCTGTTCGTTTTCTTGTCGTTCCCAAATTGATAGCCATGCTCATCATGGTACCTTGTCTTACAGTCTGGGCTGATTTTGTAGGAATTGTTTCAGGTGGCATTTTCTCATCTGTTGCTCTCGGGATAAACGAAGTTACATATTTCAATAACACAGTGGAATTTCTGAATTTACGTGATGTCTTTGCCGGATTGGTCAAAAGCGGAGGTTTTGCCGTTGCGATTACAGTGATCGGGTGCTGGCAGGGATTTCTTGCTCGGGAAGGAGCCGTTGATGTAGGTCGTAAAACCACAAATTCTGTAGTTATATCAATATTTATGATTATTTTGTTAGACCTGTTTTTTACAACACTGAATTTTCTTTTTCGTTAAGTGATCATGAAAGTATCAAGACTTGCACAAGACATAACTTTAAAAGAACTCAGCCTCGGGTATCCGGGAAAAGTGCTGATGGCGAATCTTAATGCCGTACTTCCGGCAGGTAAGATCAGCGTAATTCTTGGCGGTTCGGGATGTGGCAAGTCGACATTACTGAGACATATTTTAGGTTTGAATGTTCCAGTTTCAGGCGAAATTTTCCTTGGTGAAACAAACCTCACCAAATTGAAAGATGAAGATGAGTTAAGACTTATCCGAACTCGCATGGGAGTCCTTTTTCAGGACGGGGCAATGCTCGGGTCGCTCACTCTGGGTGAAAATGTGGCTTTGCCTTTGCAGGAACATACGGAGCTTCCGGATGTAATTATTGAGGAAGTTGTGAACATGAAGCTTAGAATGGTTGGTCTCGGTGAGTTTACTCATTATTTCCCCAACCAGCTTTCCGGCGGAATGAGAAAAAGAGCGGGACTTGCTCGAGCAATGGTCATGGATCCGACAACTCTGTTGTGTGATGAGCCTTCATCGGGACTTGATCCGATCACCGCGGCAGATCTTGATCAATTAATTTTGAAACTTAAAGAGACATTTAATGTAACGACTGTAGTTGTTACGCATGATCTCGACAGCTTGTTTAATATTGCGGACCATGTTGTGGTGCTGCATCAGGGTAGATGTTTATATCAGGGTGATCTGGATGGCCTTAGAGATTCTGACGATGAGTATCTGATAGATTTTCTGGAAAGACGGCCGACTGTAATAGATAATTCAATGGCAAGATCAGTAAAGTTTAGAAGTAGATTATGATTTTTGGGGGATAAAAATGGTACTCAATCCGCGCAGTTCAAAGACCGATATTATTAAAGCAAGTTTAGCCGCATTAGGCGGGTTAACTGTGTTGGGGTTATTTATTGTTTTTCTAGGCGGTCATGATTTCTTCGCTGATTATTCTACTTACAATATTTCATTCCGTAATGTGAAAGATCTTACTTCCGGAAGACCTGTAAAATATGCGGGTCTTAGTGTCGGCAAGGTTGGAACCATAGAAATTGATGAGCAGAATCCGGGCCGTATTTCTGTGGTCATTAATGTGGACAGGGATTTTGCACTTTATGAAGGCACTGTTGCAACAATCACTCAGAAAGGACTTGTGGGTGATAATTATATTCTTTTGGAGCTTGAAAATGAGCCGGGTTCTAAACTTGTGCCCGGAGCAATTATTCCAGTTGCAGTGACCTTAAGTATGAATGATGTTGCTGCTGAAATAGGCAAAGCCGTTGCTGCCGTTGCTCCAAAGCTGGAAAAAGCCGCAGAAGGCCTCCAGGCTCTTTTTTCCGGCGAGAATAGGGCTAACCTTGAAAAAAGTTTAAAAATTGCTCCTGATGTGCTTGCGCAAACTAACGCTACGTTAGTTTCATTCCAAAAAGAGTGGGTTAAGCTTTCTCGAACTGCTTCCACAGGAATAAAATCGGGAACTAAAAATCTTGGGGATATAACAGTTGAAATTGCCGACACTTTGCAAAAGGTCGAAAAAGTCCTTCAATCTCTGGAAGGAGATATGAAAAACACTTTGCAGAGCGTGAACGGTGAAGTCACGAGAGTGGCCGAGGGTGTTGACGGATTGACATCAGATCTTCGCAAAAATCTAGAATATGATCAGGAAGAAATTGAAATTATTCTTTTAAATGTAAACAGACTTTCCCGAGAAATGAACAGGTTGGCCAGATCTCTTCGGGAACGTCCGTGGCAGGTTCTCAATCCTCCTGAAGGAGCCGGAAAATGATAAAAAATATTTTAAGCATATCCTTACTGGTTGTTGTTCTATTTGCTGCCGGTTGTATTGGCGGAAAATCTGTGGAGAGTTCTTATTTACGGGTCGGTTCAAACGCTGAGCTTAAAACAGTTTGCGAAGAAGTGAGACCTGATCTGCCGGCTGTGGCAGTGAAGAGGTTTACGAGCCTTCCTGCTCTAGACCGCGAAACGGTGATTCTTGCAAATGGTCCGGTGCTGACTCCCGATTACAGATGGAGCTGGGAAGGAACACCTGCTGAAATACTTGATATTAAAACTGGCCCGGCTCTTAGCTGTATGAAGAATTACGAAGTAGTTGCTCCGTATCGACCCGGTGTTGAACGAGCATTGATCCTTTCAGGTGTAGTTATGTCTTTTGAAGTGCAGCGCAGTGAAGGAAATATTTTTAAGGGCGCAGTCCGGTATTCTTTATGGGACGGCTCAGGCAAGCGGTTGCTTGCAAGGAAGCTGATAGAGGCCTCGGTTCCGGTTAAAAGTTTGACAGGGCGAGCCATTGCGAACGCCGCCGGAACAGCTTTAGAGTCTATTCTGGCTCAGACGGCGATATGGATTGACGGGTATAGTGAAGAAGCCAACCCTTAGGAGAGCGGCTTGTAATGTTTTTTATTCAGGCTATTGCCGAGGCTAAGATTAAAGAGTCAGAGAGAAAGGGAGAGTTTAAAAATCTTCCATGTAGCGGAAAGCCTTTGAAACTTGAAGATGATTCAATGATTCCATCTGAGTTGCGAATGGCATATAAAGCTTTGAAAAATGCCGGCTATCTTCCGCCGGAAATGCAGCTACGAAAGGATATTTATTCAGCTCTTGACCTGCTTGAAAGCATGGAGGAAGAAAAGGAGCGCTATTGCCAGATGCAGAAAGTAAATGTTCTTTTCGGGAAAATAAAAAAAATGCGCGGGCAGAAAATTTCAATCGACACTGAAGATACATATTACCAGAGTATTGTCGAACGGATGACTCTGAGCAGCAATAAATTCAAGGAAAAAAAGGGATGATCCTCAGATTTTCACAGGTTCAGATTATTATTTTTTTATTTGTTATGATATTGATAAGTGCTCCGGTTTCATCCGACGCACAAAGCTCTGCAAGTTCTAAAGAGAGAGTCGGGCAAACCTATATAGATGTTCCTCCGCAGTTGCGTAAGGGAACAGCTAAATCCTTGAAAAAGTATGTTTCCGAGTTGCTGGGTAAGAAATATGTCAGCACAGGAAAATTGTATGCCCCTCCGTTTGATGGACTTGAGGACAAAATTTATATTTCAGTTACAAGGGAAAAAGCTATTCCTATTATTGCCGGAGGAGTCTCTTCTTATTCCGGTACGGAGGAAGGCCTTGCCGCAGCTCTTTATGACGGTTCTATTCGGCTTTGGAGCAGTTACCCCTGCAAGAAATTGAGACTGCCTTCTGGAAAAGGTGCAGCGCTTGTAGCATATGCGCCAGGAAGCCCTGTTTTAGCCGCGACGGATAGCAAAGGGAATAATCTTTTTATTTACGATTTAAAAACCTGTTCCAGAATACCGGGCGATATTCCCGTTGAGCATGGCCCTGTTAAAATGATGGCCATTTCACGCACAGGCGACTGGCTGGGATTGATAGATAGTTTTAATACACTTTTGAGCGGCCCTTCAAACGGCCCTTTAAAAGAAATGTCAGTGCTGGAAGGAACTCCTCTTTTCCTTGGATATACACCGGGGCAGGGGATTTTAGTTGCTGTTGAAGCTTCAGGTAAAATTGTTACGTGGGGCATGAAGAATTTGTCCCGTATTAATTCTGATGAAGTTACCGGGGGACCTTTTGCTTCGGTGAGGATGTCAGGATATGTTGTCTGTCTGCGCCGTGATGACGGTAAAGAAGTCTACTGGGATCTTCGCAAGCGTGATTTGGTTAAAAAATCAGAGGCGTTGAAGGAATATTCTTCCTGGATTTACGAAAAAGACGGATCACTTGTTTACTCTACCGGCGTAGATCGTTGGAAAGTTGCTGAGCATTTCGGAAGGCCCATGTTTATTGTTTCTTATTCTGCAAAGGAAAAATTGTTCAGAGTTCGTGACCTTGACTCTAAAACTCGTTACTATAGCGCCTTAGACGGAAAAGAGTTTTCAGAAATAAAGACATCTGACTGGAAATTTATATCTCCTAAAAACGGAGTTTATAAAGCCGGTAAAGGTTTGTTTCGTTTATATGATCTTGTGTGTCAAAAAGGAGCTCAAAAGCTTTATTGCCGACATATTGAAGGAAAGGGCTTTTATTTATGGTGGCAGCAGGCAGGGGATGTAGCTGATAGAATTCCTCATCCTATGGAGCTGCCAGTCAGAGAAAGTATTCTGGCAGATCAGCCCGCAATTTGGACCCCCCTGATTCAGGGCGAAATACGGTAACCTCACCTCTTACTGGAGGCCGGACAGTTAGTCCGGAGGAGTTTAAAAGTGGCAAAAAACTCGACCGAAAAGAAAGAATTACTAAATACCGACATAGCTGTTCTTGGAAAAGCTAAAATACCTTCTCCTTTGAAGAGGTGCTATTTCATTGATGATAACGATAGAACTCTTGTTAATTTAGCTGAAGAAGATATGGGACTGACTGATGACAGTACTGTCTATCAGGAGTTTGAAAAAGCCGGTCCACGTGCGTTCACTTATTTTGATCCTTCAAAAACTAAGTGTGCTGTTGTTACATGCGGTGGTCTTTGTCCGGGATTGAATGATGTTATTCGGTCAATTGTTCTCGAAGCTCATTATCTTTACAAAGTCTCTTCCGTACTGGGTATTAAATTCGGTTTGCAGGGTTTTATCCCCAAATACGGACACGATGTAGTTGAACTTACAGCGGATAAAGTAGCAAATATTCATCAATTCGGCGGAACCATGCTCGGTTCTTCTCGCGGACCGCAGGACCCGGAAGAGATAGTGGATGCCCTTGAACGCATGAATATCAGTGTTCTTTTCATGATTGGCGGAGACGGAACGATGCGCGCCGCTCAGAAGATTGTAAAAGAGATCAATAAGCGCAATGTTCGAATCGCTATAATCGGTATTCCAAAAACCATTGATAACGATATCGGTTTCGTCACAAAATCTTTTGGTTTCGATACTGCTGTAGATAAGGCCACAGAAGCCATTCAGTCGGCTCATGTTGAGTCTTTAGGCGTCGTCAATGGCATTGGCTTAGTAAAGCTGATGGGACGTGAGTCAGGCTTTATTGCGGCGCAGGCGACACTTGCTCTTAAAGATGTAAATTTTGTGCTGGTTCCCGAGCATGCCTTTGAGTTTGACGGTGAATACGGATTATTAAGATCACTTGAGAAAAGGCTTGATGAAAGACAGCATGCCGTAATTGTGTGTGCCGAGGGAGCAGGGCAGGAACAATGTGAATATACAGGAGAAAAGGACGCTTCCGGCAATCCTATTCTTTGTGATGTGTGTACCTTGCTCATCCGCAAGGTGAAGGAGCATTTCAAAGAAGTTGGAAAGGATATAACCTTAAAATTTATCGATCCAAGTTATATCATCCGTTCAGTTCCAGCCAATGCGAATGACTGCGTTTATTGCGGTTTCCTCGGGCAGCATGCCGTACATGCGGCAATGGCAGGAAAAACCGATATGGTGGTAAGCAGGTTGCAGGCTAGGTATGTCCATTTGCCACTTGATCTTGTCACACTGAAAAGAAAGAAATTGAATGTTAAGTCTGATTATTGGAGAGCTGTGCTTGAGTCCACAGGGCAGGGGCATCTGCGTAACGATATGGAAAAAGATATTTGTCAGTTTTAGTTGAGATTAAAGATAAAAAAATCCCGCTGAGCTCTAAGCTTAGCGGGATTTTTTTTGCGCTTAAATAACCATGGATTGAACATGGATACTTAATCTTGTTTTATCTTTATGAGAGTTTAAATAATTAGTCAAGTATAATTTTAAGAATACTTTATGCCGTTGAAATAAATATGATCTGAAATGGGCGTGAATGTGTTTGTGTATAATTTTTATAATTCATATTTTTAATTATTTCCAACGGTTTTCCGTCCGATCAATAAAAGTAATTGGATCATTAAGGCAATAACCGTAAACATTAACTTTTTCATAGAACGCCAAAAAGCCCGTGCCTAAATTTAGGCACGGGCTTTTAAACTAGCTATTTCTATCAGCTGTTAAAGAAGTTTTTCTTTGTTTGCCTGATGTTTTACATATTCGATAGCTTCTTCCATTGTGCAAACATCTCCGGAAATCTGCGCTGTGAGCAGAGATTCGCGGATGATACCTACAACTGGACCGGGGTTAAGGCCGGTGTGCTGCATGATTTCATTTCCGTTAAGGAAAGGATCAAGAGCTTCTTCTGGAATATCAGCACGTTCAAGCATTTTTATATTGTGGTTGAATTCTTTGTACTGTGATCCGCGAGCTTTGATGTCAGCACGAACCATTTCGATAAGACGAGGGTATTCGTCAATTGCCTTGAATTTTCTGATACCCTTATCAGTCAGCATGAAATGGAAACGCATGTGATTGCGGACCATGTCGCAGATAAGGTCTACATCTTCCTGAGGGAAGTTGAGGCGGGTAAGAATCTTTCTGGTAACCTTAGCGCCAACGCGGTGATGCTGTAGGAACTGCCATTCGCCGTCCACTTCTTCCGCAGTGTAAACTTTACCGACATCGTGGAAAAGGCATGCTGCCACGCCAAACCAGTCATACGGAAGTTCTTCAGGGTAGAGGCGCATTACATCAAGTGTGTGATTGAATACGGTTTCAGTTTCACCTGTTTTGCTGTTTTTGATCTGTGTGAAGCGAGAGAGAGCAGCAATTTCAGGGATCAGTCCGTGCAGAAGCATTGTTTCGAATAGCAGAGAAATAAAGGTGTACATATTTTCTGCTTCGACTTTGCGCCATTCATCCATAATTTCAGGGATGGGAACATAGTCGAGAATGCGTTTGCATGCTCTGATGATGGATGCTTTGGTATTGTTTTCAATGGGAAGATTATAGTTGGCAGCAAAACGCAGCGCTCTAATTCCCATGAGGTAATCTTTTTTTAGAGTCTGGTCAGGGATTCCGAGAAAACAAACTTGCCCGGTGCTGAGCTCAGCAAACCCTTCATAAGAATCTTTTGCTTTAGGGATGTAAGGACAGGCGGAAGACATTGGAATTTCATTCTTCTTTTCCAGAGCCTTAAGCAGTCTCGGTGTCATGCGGGAAACGCACTCTTCGGGATGTGAAGAGTTACTGGTATCCGACATGTAGAAATTGAAGGTGGTTTCTCCCTCTGTCAGAATCGCTGTTATTTCATCTTTTCCTGCGACCTGAACATTTGGAAAAAGTTTGATTAGACCTTTGAAATCAAGTTCGGTGGAAATATCGAGGGCTATTTCTTTACCTTTATCGTCAATGGTAAGCTTTTGAAGCCTTTCGCTGATAATGTAGGCGTCATAGCCATTGCGCATAATGGTTTTACAAATTCCAACCGCGTCTTTAAAGGGTTCGCTCATAGTGTCTCCTTAAGGCGAAATATATTAAATCTTTAATCGTTTACCTAGGTTGCAGAGTTTCCCTCTGCCTTTTCATGGTGTCATACTATTTTTTTGCCGCCAAGGAAATGACTTATCACCCGTCCTTTCAGGGTTTGGCCTAGGAAAGGTGTGTTTTTGCCTTTAGAGTGCATTGTTTCAGGGGAAAGAGTCCATTCTTCGTCCGGGGCAAATAGGAAGAAATCGGCAACATCACCTTTCTTAAAACTGTTCAGCGGCAGGCCGAAAGTTTCGCAAGGAGCGGTGGTCCACATTCGTATAAAGTCATCGAATGTTATTTTGCCGGAAGCAACAAGTTCCCATGTCAGGGACAAGGCTGAATCAAGTCCTGAGATTCCGCAAGGGGCGACCATGAATTCAACTTCCTTTTCATGTGCCGCATGGGGAGCATGATCGGTTGCAAACATGTCGATTATGCCTTCACGGATGGCCTGTAGGAGAGCTTCTACGTCGTCTGCTGTACGTAGCGGGGGATTTACCTTTGTATCCGTTCCATATCCTTCCACAGCCTCTTCGGTGAGCAGAAGGTAGTGAGGGCAGGTTTCAGCTGTAACCTTAACTCCGCGTTTCTTTGCCCATGCGATAAGGTCAATCGATTTCCGGCAGGAAATGTGAGCCAGATGTATATGAATATCGAGATATTCCGCCAAAAGAAGATCGCGGGCAACCTGCGCCGCTTCCGCCACATCGGGCTGTCCGGCAAGGCCGAGAAGGCTTGATACTGCCCCCTCGTTCATTCCGGCACCCAGTTCAAGATATGGATCTTCGCAGTGATCGATTACTGGCTTTCCGGTGTCGGAAGCATATTCTAAAGCTCTGCGGAAAAGTTCGGTATTCTTTACGGGTACTCCGTCATTTGAAAAAGCAACGCATCCAGCATCGGCAAGGTCGTGCATGGATGAAAGCTCTTTGGCTTCAAGTCCTTTAGTCAGTGCGCCGACAGGAAAAAGACGTGGACCGTTCGGAAATGCCGCGTGAGCTTTGTTCAACATTTCGGCTGTGATCACGGCATTATCATTTACCGGGCTGGTGTTAGCCATGCACATGATGTTGGAAAAACCGCCGTGTACTGCGGCCTTGAGGCCCGAAGCGATATCTTCTTTATATTCAAAACCGGGTTCTCTCAGATGTGTGTGAACATCCGTAAGGCTCGGCATGAGCAGGTATCCTCTGGCAGCGACAACCTCGGCTCCTTCGTACATAGCGTCTGATGAAGGGATTATATCGAGTATTTTTCCGTCTGCTACGAGGAGATCGACCTCTTCACCTTTCCATACCGCTTTGCGGATAACCAGTTCAGGATTGGTCATAGTCAATTCTCCTTATTATTTCTTGCGAGTGAGATAGAGATAAAGAAGAGCCATACGCACAGCCACACCGCTTGCAACCTGATCAAGCACAAGGCTCGAAGCTGAGTCGGCCAGTGCTGAGTCTATTTCAACGCCGCGGTTCATCGGTCCGGGGTGCAGTATCTTTACATTTGGTGAGGCTAGTTCCACTTGTTTTGGCCCGAGTCCGAAATAGCGTGAGTATTCCCGCACATCAGGAAGAAGTCCGGCTTGCTGTCTTTCAAGCTGCAGTCGCAGACACATGATAGCATCAACGCCTTTAGAAGCCTCGTTTACATCTGAAAAGACTTCTACCGGCCAGCTTTTGATGTTTGGTGGAAGAAGAGTTCTAGGAGCGCAAAATCTTACTTTAGCTCCCATCATGGTGAGCATAATGACATTTGATCTAGCAACTCTGCTATGCGCGATATCTCCCAGGATGAGCACGGTTTTACCTTCCAGCGCGCCCCATTCCTGATAGAGCGTAAAGCCGTCCAGCAGGGCCTGAGTGGGGTGGGCGTGTCTGCCGTCTCCGGCATTGATCACGCTGCAATCAAGTCTTTCGGCAAGGAAAGCCGCTGCCCCGCTTGCCCAGTGACGGATAACAATCCCGTCAATGTTCATGGCCTCCAGAGTCAGAGCCGTATCTTTAAGTGTTTCGCCTTTGGTTAAGCTGCTTGAGCTTTTGGCAAGGGAGAACGTATCGCAGGAAAGTCTTTTTCCTGCCATATCAAAAGAAGTTTTAGTTCTGGTACTTGGTTCGGCAAAAAAAAGGACCACGCTATGGCCTTTTAATGTCGGTACTTTTTTTACCGGACGGGAATTAATTTCTTGAAAGTATGTAGCAGTTTCGAAAATGTGCCACACGTCCTCTTTCGAGAGTTGTGAAATATCCAGCAGGTCTTTGTGTCGCCACTCCATAGCTGTCCTCTGTTTGCGCCTCTTTCGAGACGGGATTAGTGGTTTGCCGTATATAACGGAGTTATTGAAATAAAAGATTCTCAAGATGGGCGGGGACGGTCGCAAAGACCGGCCTTTTGCCAACTTCGAGAGATCCGTATAAATCTTCTATCATTAATGATTTGGCACCGTTTTTAGTGACCATTGATAAAGCTTGTTGTGATGTAAGCTTTATATTGATCTCTTTTAAAAGATATTCCAGTTCATTCCACATATTAAGATCGTGGTTGGATGCAATACTGTCAGTGCCCAAACATGTGTTAATACCTGAATTAATGATCTTTTCCCACGGAGCACGTCCTTCACCGATGAATTCATTGCTGCGTGGACACAGGCAGACGTTGGTTCCGGTGTCTGCTAAAATTTTTATATCACTTTCAGAAACCTTGACGCAATGAATCGCAAGGGTTGATTCATCAAGTATTCCAAGTGAATGAACGTATTCTACAGGGGACAGTCCTTTGCTTCCGCAATCAGACAGCATCCCGGCTTTCCTGAGCATTTCGGCGAAAGGTCCGGTTCCCTGCCCGACGATTTCGTCTTCTTCTTCATTTTCTGCCAAATGAATTGAGAAGGGGCGTTTTGCCGCAGAATCAGCTTTTTTTACCGCGATTAAAAGCTCTCCACAAGTTGAGTGGGGAGCGTGTCCTGCTCCGGCCGTTCTGCCCAGCGGATAAATCTTGTCAGGAAAAAAAGATGCTCCTGCTTTTGGAATTTTCTGGCCTATAGCTTCGCAGAAACTGTAAAAACCAATCCCGGATTCGTTCATCAGATCAGACATTTTTGAACAGTTGTAGGTAGAGATATCCGCACAAAAAACTGTTCCACTTTCAAGCATGCCGGACAAAGTCTTATTGATGGCATCTGTTTCAATCTCGTAAGTAGGGTTTTTCAGGAGTGATGTAATCCAAGACATGAACCCTTGGCCTTGAACAGTTTTTCCCTCGAGATGAGAAAGCTCAAGGTGAACGTGTGCATTGATAAGGCCGGGAACAATAGTCACATCTCCGAGGTCTGTTACGTCGCCGGAAAAATGGTTTTTAATAGAAGGCCATGTTCCCGTTTCCAGAATTTCGGTTTCGTTGTGGATCAGAGCAAAGTCGTGGATAAGACTTTCTCCGGATTTCATTGTGACGGCTCTAGCCGCTCTTATACATTTGTTCATGGGCAAAAAAATGCCGGGCCATGAGGCCCGGCTATGTTTACTTATGGTTTTTCATAAAAGACATAATTAGTGGAGTAGTCACTGAATTCGAAATAGACTTTCTTTTCGTCAGGATCTTTTATGCCGTTGAAGTTGGCATCAAGGACTCCGTAGCCGAAACGGTAAGGGCGCTCATATTTTTCGTTGGTTCCGGTTGCGGTGGAGAGTTTGTCAATTTTTACAAATTTTCTGACGAGCTTTCCGCCGGAATAAACTTCAAGAACTCCGTTAACGCCGGTCCAGTTCTGAATAGATCTGCCGATTTTATTTTGAGTTTCTTGAGTACATCCTGCGAGTAAAGCAAAAGATACGAGAGCAAGTACTGCAAGTATGGTCTTAGTTCTGTTCACTGAGGACCTCCTGAGAGTCTTCGCCGCATTGCGCGACAAGCTGGAAGTTCATACATCTTTTTATGATTAAAGCAAAGGATGTCAGTAGTGGTTCCTCGCTTTTTTAACCGATATTAACCCGCTATTCTGCGGCTGGATACCATAGATAATGAAAGCCGGCTTTAGGTGGCAGAAGATGTCCGGCATCTATATTTATAAGAGCAGGAGCAACTGCTTGAGATGATGCTGAATTGTACAAAGTGTCATTAGGGTATGTTTTACGTTTGTAAGTTATCACCTTCGCATTTTGTGGAATTCCGGCAAGTTCGCAGGCTTTTGCTACCGCATCGGGAACATAGCCTATGCTGTCTACAAGGCCGACTTTTTTCGCGCCGTCAGCACTGAAAATCTGTGCCGTGAATACTTGTTCCATATTTGTTTTTGATACAGAGCGATGATTTTGAACAAGAGTCTTAAATCTGTTCGCGTAATTGGTGATAATTTTATTTATAATTTCTTTCTGCTCTGGGGTGTCCGGTTTAAAAGGGAATCCCATATCTTTATTGCGGCCTGATTTGGAGACCTCAACAGAAACGCCGATCTTATCCATTAGTCCATCAAATTTGGGGCGGATGAAAATAACTCCGATTGACCCCGTCAAAGTTGTCGGGTGTGCCATGATCTCATCGGCAGGAAGGCTGACATAGTATCCGCCGGAAGCTGCTACATCCATCATTGATACAACTATTTTTGCACCGGTTTTTTTCTTAAACAGCATGAGCTCATTATATAAGACATCGCTCGCTGTGACCGAGCCTCCCGGAGAATTGATTTTGAGCACCACAGCTTTGATGTCATCGTCTTTTTCTGCGAGTTTCAGGCGCGAGGAAACTTCCTGCACCAGACTGGGCCTTGCAGCGAAAAGTCCTCTTTTAGGCCGATCAGATATTGTTCCGTCGATTGAGATTACTAGAACTTTATCGGAAGCTTCGCCTTGAATGGTCTTTTCCAGTAGTGGATCAGTGCCATCAGGAAACAAGCTCATTTTGGGCTGGCAACCACAAATCAGAGTTGTAGTCAGCAGTATCAAAAGTAATATTTTTTTCATTTGGGAGCACTCCGTTTTTTTGTTTAAAAATAGCAGAACAGGAGTGTTTAAGCAAAGGATGTATGTTTTAAAGAAAGCAGAAATGAGTAAGGCCCCTTGAAAAGTGATTTTTAAGGGGCCTGATGTGACGGGTTCAGTATATTTAAATTAGCAAGGTGCTAAGACATGCGTGCTAGTTGACGTCTGTACTCTGGAGATATGTTAAGTCTTTCGATGTCGCGAAGATTAACAAGATTCCCTCTCATTTTTGCACGGGACTGCTGTCCGCTACGGATACATAAGATTGTCCAAGCTGGAAGCCAAAGTCCGAAAGTTGCGAGGGTAAGAACAGCGTGTAGGCTGTGGTTAACATTACTTCCGCTAAGAGCGTGGCGCTTAGCAGCCCATGCTTTGATAGTTCTTAATGTGTACATATTTATATCCTCAAAAAAACTGGTTGGTTTTGTGTCGTTCACAATTCCCACCTATGTCCGGTCTTAATGCAAGTCAACAGTAATCAATGTATCAGCATCAAAAGTATAGTAAATATTGTTCAGCAATTTGTTTTGTTGTTAACATAACGAAATGTCTGGAATTAATAGTAGGCTTAAAACTGGTTTACGACTTAATTTTCATTTTTATGAAGGATTGATTTAGTAATCATTGCATAGAGCTAAGTCTCTTTTGTTATGTTTTTCATATGTACGGTTTAACAATATTGACAAAAGAATATATGTCTTAATGTTCTGAAATAATGATATTTATTATTATTTACGAGGAAAAGATGACATTTTTGTCATCAGCCGTGCACGAAGATGAAAGCTTTGAGTGATCAGCCAATCACGTCTTCTTAATGTTGTTTGATAGCAGTGTAAATAGTGGTAATGCAGTGTTGATGTATATCTAATGTATTATTTGTGTGAGTTAAATTGAAAATATAAAAGTTGCAGTATTTATGCAGAAGTCCTTCTTTGAAAAAAGAGAATAAAAAATAAAGCGTTGCTTGGAGAATAAAGTTTGCAAAATTAGACAAAATAAAGAATTATAGAATGGTAATTGATTTAAAGTTAGAATTTTATTCTAGACAGAGGCGCTCACCCATGCAGCCGCAAATGTTTCAAATGAGAAGTCTTAAGCAGGCACTCAGTCCCTTCGCATTTCGGAAGTTCGGTAATAATATCATCCACCTCAAATCTGGGTATGAAAGGGAGCGTCCGTTTAAGGGAATGGCGCCAGTTATTATCAGCCTTGGCAAGAGCCAGATGGTCACTGCCGATGGGGTCAAATTTCAGTGCGGTGGCATTATGAGGATCGTTAAGCATGTTCACAACCAGTCTATATGAATAGTCCAGTATGGATTGAAGGTATTCAGCCTGATACGCTGGAATGACTTTTTTTGAAAAATTAAGAGAGGCATTAATGGATTTATATTCCAGTAATCCTATGGTTTGGCGGAAGACTCTTTTTTTAAGAAAAAAGCTTAATTTTTTAGAATCCATATATTCACGAAGATTCAGGTCTGCATCCTGATTGGAGTGCTTGAACAGCCTCGCCGCTTGTTGCACTGACCAGTTTGCCTGATCGTCTGCGAGCATTTCAATATAAACATGGCTCAATTTTCCGCTGGATGGAGCCTGCTTCATAAGGTTGGGAACATAGTAGTTGTGAGCAACAATATCTGCCGCAAGGTGTGACAGGTAGCCTAGGGCGTATGCTTTAAGGTGTGGATCTTTGGCCGCGTCAAACAGTGCGAATCCCGTCTGCCAGTTGTGGCTGTGTTTCTTTTTGGCCTTGCTTCCCTTGCCGATAAATATATCAGCACTCAAACATCCATATAAAAAGATGGGTGCATTTGCGAGAAGCAGTCTTGCAATCCCGGCAGGAAGAAGTTCCGGGCGGGCAATTACAGCATTACCTATCGCCATGTGAATTCCCGGTCCCCATGCAAAAGAGGTTGCGGCAAAACCCAGAATAGCCAGTGAAGTAATAAATAAAATCAGAACTGTTTTTTTCATATTCTTTACGATTATAGTTGTTCTTTTTTTTAAGCATTGCGGTCCGTTTAAATTATAAAGAGGACCTAATTGTAAAGAATAATGCCGCGTTGATGTGCGGTCAAGTTATAAGGGCAATGAAGGCTCTTATAGAAGCGGAGCTATCAACCTGGCTATGCCTTCAGCTGTGTCACGTATTGGGCCAACCTGCTGAACTCCCTGCCTTCCTTCATTCATAAGCCCTTCAACCCAGTCATGAACAGGTTTAATTTCTGCTTTGGAATATGAGAACATTACTATTTCATAGTTCAGAAATAGACTGCGCATGTCCATGTTTGCTGAACCTACAACGGCGAGTCTGTCATCAACTACAATAACTTTAGCGTGTACCATGTGCGGATATTTGATAACTTTTCCACCGCATTCTGCTAATTCTCGCAGATGTGTGCCACGGGCAAGGTCGGCAAGTTTATGATTGGATTTAGCCGGGACCAGCACCCTTAAATCAACACCGCGTTGAGCAGCAAGTCTAAGCGCCTGAGCAAGAGCCTCGTCAGGCACATAGTACGGAGTTACAATCCAGAGTCTTTTTTCAGCAGTATAAGCCGCAGTGAGCAGAGCATCATGAACAGGGTCTTTAGGAACATCCGGCCCCGATGGCACCACCTGCACAACACCTTCTCCGCTGATGGCGGAACCTTTCAGGCAGGGCGGAATGATATTAACTGTTTCATGTGCGGCAAATTCCCAGTCAGATTGGAAGACCTCTAAATAATGGCGCACCGCAGGGCCTTTCAGGACAAAGGAAAGATCTGTCCAGCGGTCTTTAAAAGGAGTGGGACCGATATATTCTTTGGCGATATTTGTTCCGCCGGCGAGAACAAGTTTCTGATCGGCAATGGCTATTTTGCGGTGATTTCGCAGATTGGTTCGTCCATGAAAAGGGGCTCGTAAAACAGGCATGAAATAGGCTACCTTACCGCCGTTTTGAAGTATGGGAGCCAGAAATTTTCTGGAGGTGAAGAGTGACCCTATATCATCGAGCAGCAGTCGTACTGTAACGCCGCTTGCTGCTTTTTTTGCCAGTTTGTCTACAATTGCTTTTCCGATTTCATCGCGGGAAAGAATGAAAGTTGTGATCAGGATTTGGTGCTCAGCTGTGTCGATCAGATTAACCAGTTCGTTGTAAGTTTCAACTCCATCCTGACAAAGACGGACTTTATTACCGCAGGTTGCCCCGGGAATATCATATTCGCGCAGAAGAGCATCAATGGGATCAGCCTTTTCCAGAGGGAGGGTTTCCTGTCCGACTAGATGAATGTTTTCTTTGGTGCGAGCATCTCGTTTAAGTTTGCGTCCACCCAAAGCAAGGTAGAGCGGAACACCTATATAAGGAGCGAAAAAGATAACCATCAGCCACGCAAATGCTGCGGATGAGGTTCTTTGTTTACGCAGAATGGACATTACAAGAATTGCGGCAAGCAAAAAACCGCAAACGATCGCAAAATGCCCGAAAAGTAAATTCCATTCCATAATGTCTGTAGCTCCTTTAATTTATAAGATCGTTCCGAAAAGAAGTGACAAGAGTGCACAGCAAGGCACGACGAGAATGATGTTTGTTCCACGTCTTAATAATACAAAAGCGGTAACGAGTATAACTATATCTCCGGCTTGAGGTTTTACAGTCAGGAGAAATTGTCCCGCCATAGCCGCCATAAGCCCGACCAGTGAGATTAAACTGCCGTATAAAGCTCTTTGCAGGAGAGCTGAAGAACGTAATCTGTCATAAAACGGTGCAACCAGATTGATCATGATGAATGATGGCGCAAAAACAGAAATTGTGGCGACAGCTGCTCCGAGAACTCCGTCGAGCATATAGCCGATAAAGGCTGAGGTCATAACTACAGGCCCGGGAGTAATCTGGCCTAGTGCAATGCCGTCCATAAATACGGATTGAGTCATCCAGTGATAGTTGTTTACAACCTCATGGAGCATTATCGGAAGGGATACGTACCCGCCCCCGAAAGCAAAAAGGTCGACTTTGGCCATAGTAAAAGCAAGCGGGAAGAATTTATTCTCTGTGAGAAAGAGAACAGCTAAAAAGAGAAGAAAGCCGGCAGTTAAAAACAGCGGGCCTTTTAAACCGGACTTGATTTGCGAATGTTTTTTTGAAGGTTGCCCAGTGATATCAGTAAAAAAAAGGGCTGACAGGGTGCACATAATGACCAGAATTGTGATGGGGTTACCCCTGAAAGCGAGCCAGCATCCGACCGTAAGGGCCATAACTTTTGCAGAATTTCTGCTCAGATAACGTATTGAAAAATTAATGGCAGCGTGAGCAATAAGGGCTGTAACAACGGCTTTCAACCCGGCGAACATTGATTCGACGGCAGGGATGTGATCAAGAGATATGTACGCTGCGGACAGGGCGCAAATCATAACGAAAGCAGGAAGCCCGAATCCCAGATATGCGACGAAAGAGCCTGAAATCCCACGCGTGTTCAGGCCTGCCCATGCTGTAACTTGCATTGCGGTCGCTCCGGGCACCAGTTGAGCCAGAGCAGTTCCGGCTGAAAAGTCTTCTTCTGATACCCATTTTTTGTTGTCCACAACTTCTTTTCGGATGTAAGGGATCATGGCAGGTCCGCCGAAAGCGGTCAGTCCAAGTTTAAGAAAAGTGATGAAGATTGAGGTAAACGATGCTTTAGAAATAGGATTGTCTCTCTTTATAGAACGGAAATTGTTATCATATTGTTCTTTATACCAAACTGCGATATATATAGCTAGAAACCATGAATCTTATTGTGGCAGAATAGACTTGTTTGTCAAATAAAGTTGATGAATATTTACTGAATAGACGTGGTTAAAATCTTTTATTTAGCTCCCGTGCCGGAGCGTTACTTTGGGAGTTATCCATGGGGGCCAGCAGTCCGAATATTAAGTCCTTTTTCAAAGGTCAGGAAATTTTTAAGGAAGGACAGGAAAGCTCCGTTGCCTATATGATCAAAAAGGGCGCGGTAAATATTTACAAGGTCCTTAACAACGAAAAGATAATTCTTGCGAGATTGGGCGAAGGTGAAATTTTTGGGGAAATGGGGATAATTGCAAAAGGATCCCGCACCGCAAATGCCGAAGCCGCTGAATATTGCGATCTCGTTATTCTTACCGATCAGATAATTCTGAAACTTCTCGATCAGTGCCCTAAAACAGTCCAGTACATGATTCGTTTGTTCGTAAAACGTCTCGCGCGTACAGGTGATATGATTTCAGCCAAGGGCCATCGGAGTAATTTTACAAGTATTTGTAGAATTATGAACCTTTCCTACCAGAATCATTTAAATATGCCTCGCGATCAAGCCAAGAAAGAACGCAACCATGATATGGGGCTTGAGTATAATAAGCTTTGTAAAACAATTCGTGGCATCATTCTGGTTTCTCAAGGTGAAATAGATACTGTAATTAACAAGCTTAAAAGCCTCAGAATTGTTGAAATCAGTGATATTCGGACAGGAAGAGCTTTTCCTGACAGATTTATTCAGATTGTCGATCCTCTGAATTTTCCTGAAATTACCAATAATCTTTTCAAAGAATTGCAAAAAACGGCGTATACGTCCACCTCAGAACTGCAAATAGTTGATATATATGAAATAGCTGAGATGCTTAATAGTGATCCAAAGGTTCTTTATAAGAAGATCGCGAATGAAGATTTTCCAGAAACCATGTTCCTGTTTGACCGTTGCAAGGTAAGTGAATGGGCCTCCCAAAAAGAACCCGGGTATTTCAGTAAGGTCAAGAAAAAGAAAAAGAGCCTTGAAGATCTGGAAGATATTGAAGATATTGTCTTTGTGGACAACAGCACTCTTAAAGAAGTTTTCAATCGCTTGGGGTACCATAAATTAGGGGTACTCATGAGTATTGCAGAAGATGATGCCCGCAAGAAAATTTTATTGAATCTCGCTAGAAAAATAGCCAGGATTGTTCAGGATGAAGTTCGGGGATCGGTGGATGAGGCTGAAGCAGAAGACACCGTTACTGAGCTTTTTGAACTGGTGAGGGAAATAAAAGGGGGCAGTAAGTCGTGAATATTGCAACCATAATAGGTATCCTTTTCGGTATGGCCATTCTGGCTGTGGCTACTTACACCTCTACGGATTCTGTCGGAGTCTTTATCAATATTCCGGGTATTGCGATTGTAGGCGGCGGAACCATTGCCGCTACTTTTATCTGCTATCCTCTGCGCGAAGTTATGCGTGTTTTAAAGGTGTTCATGATGGCTATGGGAGCTGATGAACTGCCACTTGAAAACTATATTAATGTTATTGTGAATCTTTCCAAGCAGGTCGCAGCTAAAGGTGAAGAGAATCTGGAAGGAAGTCTTAAAAACATTGAAAATGAGTTCCTGCGGGAAGGGTTGCAGATGCTTGTGGATGGTTATTCTAAAGAGGAGATCAAAGAGATCCTTGATAACCGCATTCAGCAGTATCATGAACAGGAACACGGCGCTGCCGGTATTTATAGAACAATGGCGATTCTTTCCCCGGCATTCGGGATTATCGGAACTCTTATCGGTCTTATCGCTATGATGCAGGGAATGGGCACGAATATAGGTTCCATCGGTCCTGCAATGGCTACAGCTCTTACCACGACTCTTTATGGTGCTTTATTCGCAAATATGCTTTTCATGCCTATCGCGATTAAGGTTGAAAACCGGATTGATGAAATTACACTTCTTATGCGCGTAATCCGTGACGGTATCCTTTTTATTAAAGATAAGACTCCGTCAGCAATTGTTATGGATAAGCTTAAGGGGTATCTGCCTCCGCGTAAATGGGCGACAGTCAAGGCTTCCAAGTAAAGGCGGCGGTAAGATTAATGTCTGACGATTTTATATTGAATAGAAAAAATAAGAAGAAAGAAGATCTCGGCTGGGCTTTGACGCTGGCTGATATGATGATGCTTTTGCTATGCTTTTTTGTAATGCTCATTGCCATCGCTGACATTGATGAAAGTAAATATGAGAATGTTTCAGACTCTCTTGCAACAGCGATGGGCGTGAAGGTTCCGCCCAAGGGAATAGTTGAAGTTAAGACGGAAGAAGGCGCTCCTGTTGTCAGGCGAACAATAAGCAATGAGCAAAGAAATCTATTTCAAATGCAGCTTGAAATGGCCCGGCTTGTAGGTAGAGAGGCCGATGCTCTAAAAATTAAACTCAGGGCGGATTCTGTAGCAATAGTTCTTAAAGGTGATGTCTTTTTCGGGTTGGGCAAGGCTGATCTAACAGGTCGCGCTAAAAGTGTGCTGGCACGAATAGCTCCGGCCCTTGCTAAATCTCCGTATGATGTGGTTGTGGAAGGTCATTCAGATAATATTCCGATGTTTTCCAAGCAGTTCCCCTCTAACTGGGAACTCTCTTCCGCCAGAGCAAGTGCTGTAGCCAGATATTTGCTTGCAAACGGTTTTAATAAGAACAGAATCAAAGTTTTAGGAATGGCTGATACTAGTCCGATGTGGCCTAACATCGACGTGAAAGGGAAACCCATTCCTGACAATCAAAAGCGTAACCGGCGGGTTGTTCTCTTGATTTATCCTCCAAAGGTAGGGGCTGCAAAATAGCCTTAAATGATATTTCAAAGAAGAAAGGCTGAGTTTTCCCAAATAGGAAAGCTCAGCCTTTTGTTTTTAATAGTAATTCCCCCCCAGAAGGGGACTCCAAAGGGGACGCCCCTTTGGCCGCCGGAGGCCTAACATGGCAGAACGTTGTTAACCTAATTTTTAGGTTTTTCTGCAATTCCCTGCGAGATAGTTTCGCGGATCTGGTAAGTTTTAGTGCCCATTACCGCTTCATATGTATTTGCCAAGGATTCAAGAATGAACCCTGTGGACATGAAACCGAGTGAGCTGAGATATAGGAGAATTGCGCCCATGAATGGAGGGCGTGTTCCCATGTGTTCGCCGAAAAAGACTTTTCCGTACAACAGCCAGACCATGATGAGTGATGCGACCATGAACATAAGCAAACTTATGCGTCCGAAAAGGTAAATAGGCCTTTGTTTGAAAGAGGATTGGAACCATAACATTACGATGTCGAAGAGAACATCTATTGAGCGTCCGATGCCGTAATGGCTTTTTCCGGCAAAACGGGGAGGTGCTGAAATTGGTACTTCGGATACAGACCCACCCATTGAGTAAACGAGGGCGGGAATAAGTCTGTGCTGTCCCTCACGCAGGGTCATGGAGCGTGCAAGCTTACCTTTAAGGCAGGAAAGACCGCCCATGTCCTGAACCTGACAGCCGCTGGTGGTCCGCATGAGATAGTTGGCAATTTTGCTGGGCAGTTTACGTTTGATCATGGACTCACCGCGATTGGTGCGGCAACCGGAAACAAGGTCGTATCCTTTGCGTATCTCGTGGATAAGAGAAGGGATTTCTTCAGGTTTATGCTGAAGATCACCGTCCATTATTACAACGTATTGACCTCTGCTTTCCTGAATACCGGCGTAGATTGCGGTACATTGTCCTCTGTTACGGGCAAGCATGATTCCTTTGAGATTGGGATCATTTAAGGACAATTCACGAATGATATCTTCGGTGCAGTCGGTGGACCCGTCGTTGATCAGTAAAATTTCATATGTAGTATTCATGCCTTTCAGGGCTGCGGATATTCTGCTGTGGAATTCTCTTACGCAGCCTTCTTCATTGTGCATGGGGGTTACAATACTGATTTCAATTTCTTGTTTTACATTATCCTGCATTATTTAAGTACTCCGGTTCGGGGATCAAGTTGACCGTAATTTACGGGCGTTGCTCCGATTTTTTCAAATATTTTGAGCCATCCCTTTTGAGATAGCGAGTTAAATTCTTCTTTCCATTGAGCTTCTACGCGCATGGGGCCGAAGTCAGAAGGTAGAGGCCCGTCTCCGGCTTCGGGGTTACCCGGATGGCATACAATTTCAACAACATTTGGTTTATATGTATCAATATACTTTTCAAAAAGTATCGGGTCCAATTTATCCTTCTGGTCAGCAATACCCCAGACACCGTAAGCTGTGCGCGGAGTTTCAAAGGATTGGCTTCCGAGAAGGCAAGTTTGCAGAAAGCGTGTTCTCAGCATTCCCTTATCTAAGCGGCTGATAGGTGTTTTTTCTAATGGATTGCGAATCCAGCCCACATTGTATTTCCGGGCGAGTTTTCCGGCAAGTCCGAACAGGCCGGGCCATGCGTGGATATGTTTTTCACTGTCAAAGTGGGTAAGCCGCACATTATGATCCAGAAGGTATTCGATTTGAGCCGACCATTCAGCTTCAACTTCTGCAAGTTTAATTTGGCCGGTCAGGTATCGTAGGAGAAGAGATGTGTAGCTGCCGAACATAAGGCCGTCGTCATCAACAAGAGACGGTATATGATCGGGGTTGGAAATGGGTTTACCGCGTAATAAATTTAGATGCGCACCCAGTCCAAGCGAAGGATGGGTATCTTGAAGTAGTACGGATTCAGAAAGATCCGGCCCGTTGGCAAGCAGAGTTGAAGACGTCACGACTCCAGCTCGGGCTAACTGATCCACTGCTCTGCGTACTGCGGGATGCAATCCCAGATCGTCCACATTGATTACAACAAACATTATACCTCCGGTTTCAGAAGGCGGTAGTCTAAATCTATGTGAGACGAAGGTAAAGCTTTGCGTAACAAAAGGGGCGATTAGTTGTTATAAAAGTTATATGCTTCTTTCAAAGGAGCAATAATAATCAGTTGGTGTAAATGTCGGTAAGAAAATTAAAAGCAGTCAGCTCTGAGGTTACATCTTACAAGGTGAACAGCAATCTCGCCTATTGTCGGCTTGTAGGTTCCTGCTCGAATCTTTTCTTTGAGTTTTTGGACCATTCTTTTGCGTTCAAGCAGATCTTCTTGGGATATAGCTGAGTCGTCTTTTTTAGCCGTAAGTTCGTATGAAATAGGTATGTTTTTTTTGTTTTTTCCATCGAAAGGCATGTCCACTCCGTAGGGCTTCATAATTATTAATAGGTCTAAATAACTGCTTTTTACATGTCCATTTTATTAAATTTTAGGATGTTGTTATAGTACTCTTAACGCTTGGTACTCACTCTATCGGACGATCCATAGAGTTATTTACCCACAAAATAGAATTATCTTAATAAATATATTAAACAATATATCTACTTGAAAATATTTATCTTTTTAGTAAGTAGTTATAAAGAGGACAGGGGGTGAGCGAAGTTGCCGTGAAACTTGATTTAATCTAATGTGGCGTCCGCAAAACAGATTTTGAAAGATAATAATTGTTATAAGGCGGTATACTGCCCCTTGTAGTCAGAGTGGAGCTTCGAGTAATGAAAATAGCGTACGTTATAGGTGGACTTCCTTTCGGAGGAGTTGAAAACTGGCTTCTTGATTTGACCCTTAGATTGAAAAACAGGGCAGATGTTGAAGCTGTTGTGATCAACGTTTCCGGAACAGGGATTAAGGCTCCTGAATATAAGGAGAAGGGAATCAGGGTCATTGATGTCTGCGATTCCAAAAAAGGGTTGAAAACATTTAAAGTAAGCACGGCCTTCAAGCTTAGAAAAATTTTAAAAGTTGAAAACCCGGATGTTATTCATACTCTTCATTTTTCAGGGGACTACTTTGGCAGACTGGCCGCTATCGGGTTAGGTGTTCCGGTTATTACGCACATTAGAAATATTCATCGTCAAAAGAAATCGTTTCGCCGTTTTGCAAATAAATTTCTTTGCCGCTTTACTGATGCGTTTTTATCGGTTTCAGGTCAGGTGGAAAAAGAGTGTGTAAGCCTTGATCACAATGTTTGCGGCAAGCCTTCATTAGTTTTTTATAATTCTGCTGATCCTGAAAAATTACAGGTTGATGGTATTGATTTAAAAAAAGAGTATGGCGCAAAAGATATAATAATTTCAGGTGTGGGACGATTTGTTCCTCAGAAAAATTTTGATTTGCTAATAAAAGCTTTTGCAATTGTAGCTAAAGAAAGCCCTGACACCTCTTTGGTTCTACTCGGTGACGGCCCGGAAAAAGATAAACTTGAAAGAATGGTAGAATCTTTGAGCCTCAAGGATTCAGTTATTTTCCCCGGATACCGCAGTGATGTGCCGAGGTTTATGCGTTCAACTGACATTTTGGTCATGCCGTCTGATTATGAGGGATTGCCGATTACCCATATTGAAGCTCTTTTTTGCGGTGTTCCGGCGGTGATATCAAGATTTGTCCCTTCAATTGAGATAGCGTCCGAAGCGTCACTAGTGTGTCGCAGAGAACCTGATCATATTGCAGAGTTGATACTGTCCCTGATTAACGACAAAGATCTTTATGATAAGCTTTCGGCCAAAGCTGTAGAGATATCGCCTGCTTATTCAATGACATGTTATCTGGAAAGGTTGCTTAAATTTTATAAGGCTCTCATCAAAAACGGGAAGAATGATCATGCTGATTTCAGCGAATTTGATCAGGCTCCTTCCAAATAATAGCCGTGTTCGGTGTAGAAAAATTGTAATATGTGAGACTGGTGAATAGTAATGTGCGGAATTCTCGGAGCAATTAACTCGTCGGTTAAATTTGATCTTTCATCTCTCCATCATCGAGGCCCGGACGGGCAGGGTGTATGGGAAGATGGTGATTGTTGCCGTCTAGGACATACCCGGCTTTCAATTATTGATCTTGATCAGCGAGCTTCTCAGCCAATGGTCAGTCGCAGCTCCCGTTTTGTGATTGTGTTTAATGGTGAAATCTACAATTACAAGGAAATTAAGAAAGAATTTCTTCCGGATTTTGATTTTCGCACAACCTCGGATACCGAAGTGCTTCTGGAACTATGGGAGCTTATGGGGCCTGATTGTATAAGGCATTTTAGAGGTATGTTTGCCTTTGCAATTTGGGACAGACGAGAAAAAGAGCTATTTTTAGTTCGTGACAGGCTGGGTAAAAAGCCGCTTGTGTTCAGTTGCGGTAACGGCTCTTTAAGTTTTGCTTCCGAGCTGGATGCGCTGGTTGGTTTACTACCTCAAAAGCCTGAGATTGATCCTCGGGCTATGGATTTATTTCTGGCTTACCAGTTCATACCGCACCCTTTTACTATTTATAAAAATTGTGAAAAGTTGCCGCCTGCCCATTTTGCTAAATATAAAGACGGTCAACTGACAATTCAGCGATATTGGTCCATAAAATTTGATCCTGATTACAGCATCACTGAAGATGAAGCTTTTGAAAGTTTAGAAGAGCAGGTTCGCGAGTCTGTGAAGCTCCGAATGCGTTCTGACGTTGAAGTTGGAGTACTGCTCAGCGGCGGTGTGGACTCAAGCTTAGTTGCGGCTGTGGCGGCAAAAGAATCTGGTAAGCGTCTTAAGACTTTTTCCGTTGGATTCGATTACGGTAAGAGCGAACTTGAGCATGCCGCAAAGGCCGCGCAGGCCTGTAATTCAATTCACAAACCGGCTTCGCTTGATGAAAAAACAGCCGGATCGTTATTTGCCGATATGGTAAACGCTTACGGTGAACCATACGGTGATAATTCAGCTCTGCCGAGTCTCTTTGTATGCGCTCATGCCGCTTCTGAAGTTAAGGTTGCGCTTAACGGTGACGGCGGTGACGAACTGATGGGTGGCTATGGCAAATACAGCCCTAAAGCTATGCGACAACTTATGACTCCGTTCGCTTCATTCGGATATAAGGTCGGGTGCGATTTAGATACGACTGCAAACAGGCTTTTTAATTCTCCCGGCATTCTTAAGTTTGCGGATAGATTGGGTTCAAGCTTGTCTCCGTATATCAAAGTGGTAAGATTCAACCATTTCTTTTCTTCGCAGTATCGCAAGGCTCTTTACAGACCGGAAGTTTTTAAAGAGGTGCTTGATATAAGGTCTGAGTACGAGAAAAAACTCATTTCGGAACTTCCGCTGACAGGTCCGTTGATGTGTAGGTTGCAGAGTATTGATTACCGCCATTATTTTGTGGGCGATTTGATGGCTAAAATGGATATTGCCGGGATGCGCAATTCTCTTGAAACCCGCTCTCCTTTAATGGACCACAAGCTATTTGAATTTGCTGCAACTTTGCCTCCTGAATTCAAGATAAAAAATGGCGAAACAAAGTATCTGCTCAAGAAACTGGCGGCTAAATACCTTCCGCGTGAAATTATTTATCGACCTAAAACAGGTTTTTCAGTCCCTGTAAGTAATTGGGCGGAGACTGTTTTCAAGCAGAAAGTCTCTGCGGCAACAGCTAACCCCAATCACCCTTTGTGGAATTACTTGAACAGAGATTTCGTAAAGAAAATGGCGGAAGGATCACCTGAGCAGATTAGAAAAAATGGGCACAGAATTTGGCTGTTGTCGGTTCTTTGCGCTTGGACTGAGGTAAAAAGATGAATCCCGATGCAATTGGATATATGGTCGCAGGGGCCGCGCTTGGGCTTGGTGCGGGATTAACTCCCGGCCCCTTGCTTACCCTCGTTTTGACCCAGACATTCTCTCACGGTCCTAAAGAGGGGGCAAAAGTAGCTTTTACACCGCTTCTTACTGATGGCCCTATTTTGTGCATGTCTTTGTTGGCTATGTCGTGGATAAAAACGCACCCTTCGGTGATGGGCATCATTTCCATAGCCGGAGCAATTGTTGTGGCTCTTTTCGGCTATGACTGTTTTAAGACTCGTGCCATTATTCTACCTGAAATGAATATTAAACCCGGTTCATTCAAGAAAGGGCTTCTTACTAATTACATGAATCCTCATGTTTATATTTTCTGGGCAACGGTAGGCGCTCCGTCAACTCTTTTAGCCTCAGATTCCGGAATGCTCGCTCCGGTTTTATTTTTATCAGGGTTCTTTGTATGTCTTATCGGGGCAAAAATTACGGTGGCATATCTTGCAGGACGTTTCAGAGAGTTGTTGTCCAGTCGTACTTACTTAATTATTATGCGGGTGCTTGGTTTGGCACTTTTCGCTTTTGCATTGTTCCTGTTGCGGGACGGATTAAGATTTTTGAATTTAATAAATTAGAAATTGTAGCAACAAAAAACGGTAGCAACCCTTATACAATAAAGGCTGCTACCGTTTTTTATATTTCTTAATTTACTATAGGATATCGACCAATTTTAGATCAAGGCCTGACTCTTCCATAGCTTTTCTGCTGCCGAGAACCACAACATCACCATGATCAGCAACCGATTGTGCTGCTTCTGCAAATAGACGGAAGTCGTTTTCACTGGAAGCTAGAACCTGTTCTCTCAATTCCTGTCTGAAGGCAGCGTCTTCTCCGCTCAAGTGACGAACCATTGAGGTGTAACCTTTGGCGTCGGGCAGCATGTAGCTGTCAATATCACCGATTCCGCCGAGGATCGTTTTTTCAAGCTCATCGTTGTTTATTTCAATTTTTCTAAGATAGTCGGCAACTCCGTCGTAAGTGTCGAGAGTTCGTTTTAAATTAGGGTCACGGTAGGAAACAAAGCTGAGACTTCCGGCTGTGCGGTCAAACATGGAGAAGGAGCCGTAAGCTCCGCCCTGCACGCGGACTTTATCCCATAGATATCCTGTACGTAAGTATCTGCTGACGACCTGAGCGGAACCTGAATATTGGTATCCGTAGTCATAAACATTAGCTCCCTTGGCAACGTAGTTGACCTGAGCAGGGATGCACAGCCCTTCCATTTTTTCAAATGAGAGAGGGTTGCGTTTCGTTGTGGAATTGCTTCCAGCCGGAAGGGCGGAAGAGAGGTCGCCGAGAGCGGAACTGATTGTGTTGTATGTTTTTCCATCGAGCGTAACGTTTGAAAGCAGGTTTGCCTGATTAAGTATGGTTGCGCGAATTTCTTCAAGGTCAGCAACGACTGAGGCGAAATCATTTTCCACACGTTCGGCAAGTTTTCTTAAGAATTGCAGATTGGAAACACCGTTCATCAGTTCGTTGATGAATCCTGCTTCGCTGAATCTGGCTTTCATACGGAGAGCTGCGATCATATGACCGGACGGAATAAGCTGCTGTTCCATGCGGGCTTTTGATTCAAGGACGATCTGACGAACCCGGTCGCGGTTATCAAGGTTAGCTTCGAGCAGGAGTTCGCTGATGATTTCAATCAGGTCGCCGGTTCTGTCTGCGGTTGCTTTACTGCGCAGAACAAAGCGGGAAAATGTATCGGTTGTGCCGTGTTTGGTCGCAACAATGGAAGATGGTGAAATTCCCCCTGTTTTGGCAGCCATGCGTCTGTTCATGGTTACAAAGTCAGTGGATTTGGTTCCTGTTTGCAGTAAAATGCGTCCGAAAACAGAGAGATAAGGAAGTAATCTGTCTGGCAGTCCTGAGAAATTAAAAGCTAAATCCAGATAAAGAATGCCGTTGGTGTCGAGATCGTGGAAAAGCAGTTCACCTTTTTTCTCGCAAACGATTTCAATACCTTCAAGAGGAAGATCCGCAACTTTAAGACGTGGAATGGTGTCCAGAGCTTCGGGAGAATCAGGGGCTTCCTGTTCTTTTTGTAATTCATCGGCTTTTTTTACGATGGCTTTGAATTCAGCGTCGCTCATGGCACTGCGGGCTTTTTCAAGCTTAACTTCTTCACGCTTTTCTCTTTCCGCTCCAACCTTTGTGTCGGGGGTCAGCAGGACAGTGGAGCGGTAATTGTTGTCGATAAACAACTTTTGGATGAGCGGTTCAAATACTTTTTCGCCGTCGGCTAATCTTTTCTTAAGATCAGCAATAGGTTTTTCATAACGGATGTGCTCCAGCGGATCTCCGTCATAAAGCCATGAAGTCATGGCTGTGGTCATTACCGACAGTCCGCGAGGGTAGGAACCTGTATTATTTTCGCGTAGATCAAATTCAATAGTATTTATAGCGGCTTCGAGATCTTCGGCATTAATTCCATTTGCAGCGAGACCTTTGAAGGTGGAAAAGATCAGCTCTTCAACTTTTGGTGCGTCTTCAGTTTCAATGCCTTTCAACCCTGTTGAAAAGTAGAGTTGACGAAGTTCATTTTCAAGTCCGACTCCGGCAATATCTTCTCCTAATTCGGAATCAGTGAGTGCTTTCCGTAAAGGTGAAGAAGGAAGACCGATAAGAACCAGTTCAAGAACTTCGAGCTCAAGGTCAATCCGGGCGTTCCGTTCATGTCCGAGTCCGAAGTTTACAACAAACATTGCTTTTTGATTGCCGTCATCAGACGCATCATATTTATCTTCAATAACAACTGGAGTCGTAAAAGGAGCCTGAATTCCGATTTCAGATTCTGGATCAATTTTATCAAACTGATTGAAGTATTCATCGAGCATTTTCAAACGATGTTCGGGATCGTCATCGCCATAGAAAAAGGCATACGAGTTGGAAGGGTGATAATATTTCTTATGGAAGTTCATGAAATCTTCAAAAGTTAAATCCGGGATAACTTCAGGGTTACCGCCGGAATCAAGTCCGTAGGTGGTGTCGGGGAACAATGAATGCTGAGCGTGTTCATAGAGCAGGCTGTCAGGGGAGGAATAAGCTCCTTTCATTTCATTGAATACAACACCCTTATAACTGAGTTTGCCGTCTTCCTCGGGAACGTAATGCCAGCCTTCTTGCATCAAAGTGTTCGGGGTAAGATTGGGGAAGAAAACAGCATCAAGGTAAACACCGACCAGATTGCGGAAATCCTGTTCGTTCGGGCTTGCAACAGGGTATACGGTTTTGTCCGGATAGGTCATTGCGTTGAGGAATGTTTGCAGAGAGCTTTTGAGCAGCTCTACGAAAGGTTCCTTAACAGGGTATTTGCGTGATCCACACAGAACAGAGTGTTCAAGAATATGAGGAAGACCAGTGCTGTCTGCCGGAGGCGTGCGGAAGCTTATTCCGAATGTTTTGTTTTCGTCCGCATTGATGACAGAAAGAACTCTGCCGCCTGTTTTTTCATGTTCATATATAACTGCATCACCGTTCAGCTCGGGAAGAGTTTCGCGTGATATTTCTTTGAATCCATAAACTTTGGTCATTTAGTATGCTCCATGTTTTTTGATTGAATGAAATTACATAAAAAAAATATTGAAAGCAATAGCTCAAGTAACCTTATTAACTATTATTAAATAGGTTTAATCAGGTATTTATAGCGTTAATGCGAAAGATTATGATTATCGTTGACTGTTGAGGAACTATTTTATAATCTTCTTTGCAAGCAATGAAAGAAATATGTTAATAAACAAATTTGATATTGGTTTAAAACTTAAAACCAAACGGAGATAAAACATGAGTTGTGAAAACGAGTATTCAGGTGATTTTATTCCGGAAGCAATAATCGGTGAAAGAGTTGAAACTTTTGTAATGGAAGCTTTCGATCCTTGTGATTGCGGTTTCTGCGAAGTGGATTTTGAAGAAATTCAGAAAGCAGGTAAGTGGACGGTTCTTTTCTTCTACCCTGCGGATTTTACATTTGTATGCCCCACAGAGCTGGCCGATCTAGCTTCCAAGCATGCAGATCTTGAAAAATTGGGATGCGAAGTTATTTCTGTTTCTACAGACACAAAGTTTGTACACCTCGCATGGAAGACTGACGAAAGATTGCTGCAAGATGTTAAGTTCAAAATGGCAGCAGACCCTACCGGTGAAGTGGCTGATTTCTTCGGTGTCTATGATCCTGCAACAGGTATGGCTCTGCGCGGAACATTCATCATCAATCCTGACGGTATTCTGGTTTCATCTGAAGTCAATTTTTACAATGTCGGGCGTAATGCTGATGAGCTCTTACGTAAGGTTGAAGCAAACGTGTATCTAAAAGATCATCCTGCAGAAGCCTGCCCTGCGAAGTGGACTCCCGGAGCAAAGACACTGACTCCTTCCGAGAAGTTGGTGGGTAAAGTTTACGAACAGCTGAATGATTAAGAATTAAGATTCTCCTTAAAAGCGTTACTTAATTATAGCCAGATTTAAGCGGGTTCCGGTTACCGATAAGGTTTGACCGGAATCCGCTCTCTGTTTATATGTATAATGCTGGCTCATCTTTAAACGCACCTGTTTTTTAACTTTGAAGGTAATTGCTTATGATTTGGGACGGATCTGATGCTGAAAAATTTGATAAGTGGTTCAGAACTCCTGAAGGGCGTTTTGCTCTCGAACAGGAAGTGAACCTTATGGATCACTTAATCTCAGGTTGGCCCCGTCGCAAAAGAAAATTACTTGAAGTCGGCTGTGGAACAGGAATATTTTTAGAGCATCTTTATCGAAGCGGTTTCGATGTTACCGGAGTTGATAAGTCTTCTGTCATGCTTGATGCTGCAATTGAAAGGCTCGGGAAAAGGGCATCGCTTTATCAGTGTAACGGTGAAATTCTTCCTTTTGATGATAATGAGTTTGATTTTACGGTGCTCTGGACCGTTCTTGAATTCTGTTCCGACCCTGAAGCCGTGATAGCTGAGGCTGCAAGAGTTTCTGCGGGTGGTATTCTGGTTGGTTTTCTTAACCGTCATTCAATATATTTTTTTACTCACGGAAGAATGTGGCCTTGGGCTTCTGCAAACACATTAAGGAAGGCTCACTGGTTTTCTCCTTCTGAAATGCGGGGAGCATTGTACGGAGGAACAGGGTATAAACCTTCCATGACTCGTTCTGTTTTGCCCGGCCCCATGTGGAGCTGGAAAAGCAAAGTCCCTTGGAAATATCTGAACGGTTTTATTTATCCTCCTTATGTCGGTGCATTCACTGCGTGCAGGGTTGATTTTTGTAACAGGATACCTCTTAATCCTCTTCATGCTTGGAAATCAGCTCCTACCGGTATCTCTTCCGCAAAAAGAAAGTCTTTGAAGCCGGAATGCTATAGAGGTTCAAAATGTTCTCTTGATAAGTGATTTTCTGAAGATGTAGTTTGCGATCTTTTTTTCTTGAGCGTGACCTTATACGAGCTTTTTGATATTAATATTGAGAATTACTTAATCAGGAGTGTATTAAAATGAAAAAAATGATTCCACTTGCGATAATCTGTCTTCTTTTACTTGGTTCAGGCTGTGCAAACAAAGCTCAGTCCGGGGCTGGGATTGGCGCGCTTGCCGGAGCAACAATCGGAGCTTTGACCTTTAAAAATAAGGCTTCAGGAGCGGCTATCGGAGCAGGCGTGGGCCTTCTTATGGGGTATATTGTCGGTAATGAGTGGGATAAATATGACGAGCAAAAAGTAACTCATTCTTTAGAGAACACTAAATCCGGTGAAACTGTTTCATGGAAGAATCCTGATACCGGAAAATCTTATACCGCAGAACCTTCACCAGCTTATGTTAATCAGGATAAAATATGCCGTGATGTGACCATCACCGAAGATGGCGGGGAAAAGGTTATGGCGAAAGCCTGCCGTGGTGATGATGGAGTTTGGAGACTTAAGCAGTAACTTTTTTGATTACAGTAACCAATATAAAAGACCTCACTTCGATAAATTAAACTTATCGGGGTGAGGTCTTTTTTTTAGCGATTCGTTCAGAAAACTATTTAACGATAAGCATCTGCACATCGCAGACGTTAGTGTTTGTCGGTCCTGTTTTGTGGAGCGCTCCTACTTTTTTAAGGAAATGGTAAGCATCGTTGTTTTTTAGATAGTCGGCGATGGAAAGTCCCATTTCGCGGGATTTTTCCAGAACGGCAGCATCAGCAAATCCTCCTGCCGCATCGGTCGGCCCATCGTTACCGTCGGTTGAGGCCGCAAGGAAGTGTATATCCTTACCTTCAAGTTTATCCTGTCCGAGTCTCATTAGAAACGTCAGAGCCATTTCCTGATTTCTGCCGCCTTTGCCGTTTCCTTTGATGGTCACAACTGTTTCGCCGCCTGCGATAATACAGGCCGGTTTTTTCTCAAGCAGGTCCCATTGTCTTTCATCCTGCGCAATAGCCCAGAACATGTCGGCTGCATTGGCGGCTTCACCTTCAAGGCGTGAGGTCAGAATCTGAACATTGTAGCCTAGCTCTATTGCCTTATCCCGCGCTCCCAGTAGGGCAATGCGGTTGGTTCCGATGAGGATGTTATCGGCTTGTACCTTATTGAATTCTTCTTTTTTTAAAGTCTCAACAAGTTTTCCAAGATTGCCCAGTTCAAGAGCTTTGAGCGTGTGGGGCGGTATTTTGTTTCTGATTTCATAATGATCAATAATAGATATGGCGTCACAATATGTGGAGCTGTCAAAGCTGGTCATACCCGAGGCAATAGTGTCGAGATTGTCGCCGACGACATCGGAAAGAATGAAATTCAGAGATCGTGCGGGACGTAGACAGCGCAGCAGTCGGCCGCCTTTAAGGTTAGAAAGATGTTTGCGGATGCAGTTGATCTCGCTGATGTCTGCACCGCAGGCCAGCAGGGCTTTGGTCACAGCCTGCTTGTCTTCAAGAGTTATTGAGATTTTTTTACCGTCTATTTCTGCGTTCATAGGACTGGTCAGCAGGGCGGAACCTCCCCCTGAAATAAGATTTATGACCAGTGTTTTATCTGTTGCGGAGCAGGCCAGAGTCTCGATCATGTGAGCTGCTTTGACTCCGTTCTCATCAGGAACTGGATGGGCGGCTTCAATTGTTTTGATGTATTGTAGTTTTTCGGTGTGTCCGTATTTAACTGAAATAATACCGGATTCAATGCGGTCACCTAAAATTTCTTCGATAGCAAGGGCCATTTTTGCTGTGGCCTTACCTGCACCTATAACAATAATGCGCTCGAAATCTTTCAGATTGACCGATATATCACCTTCATCCATGGCAACTGTTAAAATCTCATTTGAAAGGTTTAACCGGTTGGTAATGATTTTATAGGGATCAACGCGATCAAGTGCTTCGGAGAAGATCTGTGCGAGATGGTCCTGTTCTTTAGTCATCAGCATTATTCTGCTCCTTAAGTATTGCTTCTTGTTTGCTGATTCTAGCAGTATTGTCGTGAATATTTTTAGTCAAGGTTATGTGGATTGTTTTCGTTTGAAAAAACTAAAAGATAATGGTTGCTGCATATTTTGTTTTATTTAAAGTAGAGATGTGTTATAATTTAAAGGAGTGTGAGTGCTCAACCCCTCAAGGGTGGGTTGTTTTAATTTAAATAATATATTTTGAGCGCGAAGTTCACTGCAATTATTGGTTTTAAGGAGTTTATTATGAGCTGGAAGGATTTGAATCTTTTTTATAAATTTTCTGTGGGATTTGGTTCAGTAATAACCTTATTAGTTTTGCTTGGTGTCTTGGTCAGTCTTTGGAATTGGAGACATCGTGCATAACGCTGAAGATGTTATTGCGGGGAATAAGCTTCGAGGTGATTTTGTTCAGAAGATTGTAGATCACCTGAATTGGGCCAATCAGGTTAACAGTCTTTTGACTGATAAAAATGTAAATACGCTGGACGTGCAGAGTGATCCTCATAAATGCGGGTTCGGAAAATGGTATTATAGTGATGCCCGGAAAAAAGCGGAAGCTCTTGTTCCGGCGATTAAACCTTTTTTAGCAAAAATCGAAGACCCTCATAATAAACTTCATAAATCTGCTATTGACATTAAGGAGAAGTATCAGCCTGTAGACCCTGAACTGGGAAGTTTTTTAAGAGAAAAAAAGTTGGACCATCTCAAATGGATGAACACGATTATTAAAGAACTTATGAATCCACAAGTCAGGTTCATTGATGTTCAGGCTGATCCTCATAAGTGCGGGCTTGGTAAGTGGCTTTACTCCACTGAAAATCAGGCAAAAGCAAAGAACGATTCAGAGTATGGTGTACTGGTTAATTTTATCATGGGCCCGCATAGCAGGCTTCATGATTCCGTAATAACGCTTAATAACTTATTGAAAAATAATGATCGTGCCGGAGCTCAGAATTATTTTACAACTGAAGTTGAAAAAGCTGCTGCTGAGACTCTCTCAAAAGTCGACGGTTTGATTTCCTGGCATGATGCTAAATTGAAAGCTCTTGATGAAGCCGCCAGTATTTATGCGACGCAAACCGTTCCGGCCCTTAAATCAGTACAAAGTCTTTTGACAGAAATTCGAGCTACTGTTGCGGACAATATTATGACAGATGAGCAGATGCTCAGTCAGGCAGAAAGTACGAAGCGTATGATCGTGATTGTTGTAATTGTTGCTGCTGTTGCAGGAATTTTTATGGCTTGGCTTATTTCCAGCGGAATACTTGTTCCTTTGCGAAAAGGACTCGACTTCGTCAGTCTGGTCAGCACAGGAGATCTTTCTGCCGATGTTGATCTAGAGCGTAACGATGAACTTGGTAAGCTTGCTGATGGAATGCGGAATATGGTGAACGAGCTTAGAGGGGTTGTATCCAGTGTAAACAGTGCAACTGAAAATGTTGCCAGCGGAAGTGAAGAGTTGTCAGCTTCGGCAGAAAGCCTCTCGCAGGGAGCTACGGAGCAAGCAGCTTCGATTGAAGAGGTTTCTTCCTCCATGGAGGAAATGGGGGCCAACATTAAACAGAATGCTGATAATGCAAAGCAGACTGAAGGTGTTGCAGAGAAGGCACAGGAGCAGGCTGAACAGAGTGGGCAGGCCGTAGGTGAAGCTGTTACCGCCATGAAGAGCATTGCAGAAAAAATTATGATAATTGAAGAGATCGCAAGGCAGACTAATCTGCTTGCTCTTAATGCTGCAATCGAAGCCGCCCGGGCCGGAGAGCACGGTAAGGGTTTTGCGGTTGTTGCGGCAGAGGTTAGAAAATTGGCCGAACGAAGCGGAATCGCCGCATCCGAGATCAGTGAATTGTCTTCTTCATCTGTGGTTGTTGCAGAACGGGCCGGAGGAATGCTGCAAGAGCTTGTTCCGAGTATCCGCAAGACAGCAGAGCTTGTACAGCAAATAGCCGCAGCCAGTGACGAACAGAATACGAGTGTAACGCAGATAAATCAGGCTATCCAGCAATTGGATAAGATTATCCAGCAGAACGCTTCAGCTTCCGAGGAAATGGCTTCAACTTCTGAGGAACTTTCAGCGCAAGGACAGATGTTGCAGCAGAGTATGTCTTTTTTCAAGCTTGAGAGGATAAGAGCAAAAAGGCTTCCATCAGGTTCAGGCGGCTACGATAATGATGAAGACGGATTTGATAGATTTTAATTAAGTAATCCCGCTCCGGAAAGATTCCGGGGCGGGATTTATTGTGTGACAGGACAAAATAAAACCCCCTCAATGCTGAGGGGGTGTATATTAAAGTTCTTGGTGGGCCGTGCTGGGTTCGAACCAGCGACTCTCTGATTAAAAGTCAGATACTCTACCAACTGAGTTAACGGCCCATCCGTGTGAACGAAGTAGGGGTTTATCGATACTAACGGTTTGTGTCAAGTAAGAAAGTGAAAATTTATGAATTTTTGTAATTTTATTTAAAAAATAAAACCCCCTCAATGGTGAGGGGGTGTATATTAAAGTTCATGGTGGGCCGTGCTGGGTTCGAACCAGCGACTCTCTGATTAAAAGTCAGATACTCTACCAACTGAGTTAACGGCCCTTCCTTGTGAACGAAGTAGTGTCTATCTACACCGTCCGTTGCTGTCAAGCAAAAAGGATAAAAAAGGTGTAAATTTTTTTAAAATAGGAAAAAATATGCTTTGAACGAAAAGCTGTAGATATATGCCGGAAGCGGTTCTCGGTATAAGAAATGTTAAGAATATTGTTATTTGAATGCAGTAATTTTGAGAATTGCTAAGAGTTGACGAGGTAAATTAATCAAATCGTAAAAGCTCTAATGTCTGTCTGTTTTTAAAAATGGCTAAGAGTATAAAAGAGTAAATAATGCTATAAGCATTTGAAATGTATCACTATTTGTATAAAGGTGTTGACAAATACGTAAAATCTTTATATGTTGTCTATGCTGAGTGAAGAGTACGCTCTTTTCTCAGCAATAAACTTTGGAGGAAACCTATTAATGACTCGTAAAGACCGCACCGAAGGCATATACAGCCGTCGTGAAGTGCTGGATGAGGGCGAAAGGCGTCAATATTGCGCTTTGCAGCTTAAAGAGCTTCTGACCTATGCCTACCGCTATTCTGAAGACGTTAAAAAGCGTTTCGATAGAGCTCAGTTTCAGGTTGAAAAGTTTAAAGACCTTTCTGACCTTAAACTCATTCCTATACTAAAAAAGAAAGAACTTATATTTTTACAGTCCATGGGGCCACGTCTTGGCGGATTGTTGACTAAAGATCTCGGTGAGCTTCGCCGCATCTTTCTTTCCCCCGGTCCTATTTTCGATCCTGAAGACCGCAGTGAAGATTACTGGGGATGGACTGAAGGCTTTTATGCAGCCGGTTTCCGCTCAGGTGACGTAGCTCAGATTACTTTGAACTATCATTTGGCTCCTGCCGGACTGATGTTTGAAGAGCCTTTGCGTAATTTGAACTGTGCGGTTGTTCCTGCCGGACCAGGCAGTACCAACAGTCAGCTCGAAATCATGCAGAAGCTTAGAGTCACCGGATATGTAGGAACTCCTAGTTACCTTATGCATCTTGCTCAGAAGGCTGAAGAAGCCGGACTCAATCTGCGTAAAGATCTTTACCTTGAAGTTGCGTTTGTTACAGGCGAAAAATTCTCTGAAAAGGTTCGTACCTCTCTTGAGAAAAAATTCGACCTTATTATGCGTCAGGGTTATGGAACTGCTGATGTCGGTTGTATCGGTTACGAATGTTACCATAAGAACGGTCTGCACATCACCAACCGTGCGTTTGTTGAAATTTGTCATCCTGACACAGGTATTCCTCTTAAGGACGGCGAAGTCGGTGAAATCGTTATTACCGCTTTCAACAAGACTTATCCTTTGATCAGACTTGCTACCGGTGATCTCAGTTATATTGACCGCTCACCTTGTCCTTGTGGTCGTTCCACTCCAAGGCTTGGAAATATTGTCGGTCGTGTGGACACTACTGCCCGTATTAAGGGTATGTTTGTCTATCCGCATCAGGTTGAGCAGGTTATGGCTCATTTTGATGAAGTTAAGCGTTGGCAGATTGAAGTTACCAACCCCGGCGGTATTGATGAAATGATCCTCAATATTGAGGTTTCCAACTTTAAACGTGAAGATGAGCTTCTGCACATGTTCCGTGAAAAAATTAAACTGCGTCCTATCCTCAAGGTGCTGACTCCAGGCTCATTGCCTCCTCAGGTCAAACCTATTGAAGATAAGCGTATCTGGGATTAATTCGGAAGTTTGAATGTTCCGATATAATATTAATATCCGCGCAAGGGGTCTTCGGACTCTTTGCGCGCTTTTTTTTATCTTTGCCATTTCAGGATGTACCAAGCCGATACACCCCGATATGGCTGTATCTTTTTTGCCTTGCTCCGGTGAATATATAAATTCAGCGGGAGAGAAGCTCTCGTTTGCTGAAGTTGTGCAGAATGCCAGTCGTGCTGACTATGTGCTGATCGGCGAGGGTCACACAAACAGGTGCGATCACGAAGCTCAATTTAATTTGATTCAAGGGCTTACACGTAATCACCGCAAAGTTTCTATTGGTTTTGAAATGATCAGCTCCGAAAAGCAGGATGTTCTTAATCGTTTTAATCTTGGACAACTCAGTGTGGATGAGTTGCCGGAAAAGCTGGATTGGAAAAACGAGTGGAGATATGACTTTAACTTTTTCCGTTCTGTGTTTGAGCTTGCTAAAAAACGAGAACTGACTGTAGCCGCTTTGAATTTTCCCTTTAGACTTACAAAAGAAGTTCGTGAAAAGGGGCTTGAAGGATTGTCCGTCCCGGACCGGGCATTGCTGCCGCAAAAAGTTATTCCGGCGCCTGCGCAACAGGAAGAAAGTTTAAAAGAAGTTCTCTCTATGCACGCTAACCGGGACTCATCTGACCCCGCGCAGGTTGAAAGATTTTTACTGGTTCAGTCTTTATGGGATACCGCTATGGCGGAGCGGGCGATTAACCTGCGTCGAAGCTCGAAAAATTCAGTTGTAGTGCTTGCGGGTGCGGGGCATGTTGAACATGGCTGGGGGATCGCTCACAGGCTTAAAGAGCTGGACCCTGAAGCAAAGGTTTTTATGTTCATGCCGTGGCGTGGCGAAGAATTTTATCCCACTGCCGCAGATTCTTTTTTTTATTGCCCTCCCTCTTATGAAAGCAGACTGGGGATGACCGTGGAAATGCGTCAGGGAAAAGCCGTGATTGTTGCTGTTAAGCGTGATCAGAAAGCGTTTAAGTATGGCATTCGGCCCGGAGACGTGTTGCTGAAGGCGCAAGGAATTCCTGTGCGTTCACTTTTCGCTATGCATATGGCCGGGGCAAAAGCGCACAAAGAGAATAAGCCTCTTGTTTTTAAGTTGGACAGAAGAGGTATGACTTTTAGTATCGATTTAGGGTTGCTTGTCAGATCTAAAGAAAAGTAACCCGTTCATCTATAAATTATCATAAATCCGAGTACATAATGCCAGAATTACCAGAAGTAGAAGTTATCTCACGCGGTCTTGCCAAAGCACTTGTAGGTAAAACCATTGAATCCGTTAAAATATTAAATCATGGCACTGTAAAAATGCCGTGGCATGTTTTCGCCTCAAGGGTCGCAGGTTGTTCCGTTAGCCGTGTCCACAGACGGGGAAAGCTGCTTATCATGGATTTGGGAGAGGATCTGCATGTAACCTTTCATCTTAAAATGACAGGCAGAGTGCTGGCACATGAAAGTGCTATTTCACCTGACAAACATTCCCGCGTTGTTTTCGGGTTGACAGATGGCGGTTCAATCGAATTTCACGATACCCGCAAATTCGGGGAAGTTCGCGCACTGAGCACGTCAGAACTTGAAGAGTGGTCCTTTTATCGCAAGCTCGGGCCGGAACCTCTTGAAACTTCCGCCGCCGATCTTGCTGATATTCTGGTCGGAAGAAAGGCTCAGATGAAAGGGCTTTTATTGAATCAGTCCGTTGTTGCAGGAATAGGCAATATCTATGCTGACGAGTCCCTTTTCCGTTCAGGAATTCATCCCAAAGCCAAGGCTTCTGATCTCTCAAAAGAAACACTTGAAAATTTATTCGTAGAAGTTCAAAAGGTGCTGAAGCAAGCTATCAGCGAAAACGGCAGTTCTATCCGTGATTACGTTGATGCCGGTGGAGACGCCGGTGGATTTCAGAACAGTTTCAAAGTTTACGGCAAAAAAGGTGAAGCTTGTCCTAATTGCGGAGAAACATTTGAAAGCGGAACTGTCGCCGGGCGTGGATCAACTTTTTGCAGTAATTGCCAGAAAATGAGTGATTAATGTATGCCTCCGGCGGCATAAGAACCTTTTTGAAAAAAGGTTCTTATGAATCTCCTAAAACTTTTAATATTAAAAGAAATGGGGGGTGGAGCGAAAACTGCTTTTGTAATTATTAAAGCCCCAATATATCGGAGGCCTTCCCTTATATGACCGCTGAATCAGCTAAAATTGTTAGAAACGCTTCGGTTGTTGCCGGAGCGACGCTACTATCAAGGATACTCGGATTTGTCCGGGACTTGATTGTAGCCTTTGCTTTGGGTGCCGGTTTGCCTGCGGATGCTTTTTTTGTGGCATTTCGTATTCCGAATCTGCTTCGCCGTTTGTTCGGAGAAGGTTCGTTGACCATGGCTTTTGTGCCTGTTTTCAGCCGCGTGAAGAATGAGCAGGGGCAGGATGCCGCTTTTGATATGGCCCGTTCGGCGCTTGTCTGGCTGGTGCTGATTCTCGGAGTGATAACGGTTCTGGCAATTGTTGGCGCAAAACCGCTGGTTTTGATGATTGCACCGGGTTTTGATCGTAATCCTGAATTGATGTCTCTTACGGTTGATCTTTTAAGAATCTGTTTTCCATATATAATTTTTATTTGCGGTGTTGCATTGTGCATGGGAGTTTTGAACAGCATGGGCCATTTTATGGCTCCAGCCCTAGCCCCGTGTGCTTTAAATGTATCCCTTATCGGCTCCGCGCTCGTCGGTTATTTTACCGGAAACAATGTGGCCGTGTTTATGGCGTGGGGCGTATTGATTGGCGGAGTTTTGCAATGGCTTCTGCAACAGCCTTATTTGCGCAGAGTCGGTCTTTCATGGCGTGGCAATCGCAGCCTTGATAATCCGGGCGTTAAGCGCATGGGTAAATTGATGCTGCCGACCGTTTTCGGAGCGGCTGTGTATCAGATTAATATTGTTCTGGGCACGCTTTTGGCTTCATTTCTTCCAGTGGGCAGTGTTTCTTATCTTTATTACTCTGATAGGCTTGTTCAATTTCCACTGGGAGTTTTCGGGATTGCCGTTGGAACAGCCGCATTACCGAGTCTTTCTGCTCTCTGCGCTAAAGGAAAAGACCGTGAATTTGCCGAGACCTTGAAGCATACAGTCGGTCTGACTCTTTTTATCAGCCTGCCTGCAATGGCTGGTCTGGTAACCCTTGCCGAACCGCTTATTAAATTACTTTTCCAGCGCGGAGCTTTTGATGCAGTGGCTGTTACTGCCACTGCGCAAGCTTTGGTCGCTTATGGCATCGGTCTTCCTTTTATAGCTATGTCCCGTCCTTTGGTTTCAGCTTTTTATGCTCAGGAAGACACCAAAACTCCGGTTAAAATTGCAATCTTGTGTCTCATCGCCAATGTAGGCGTCGGGTATGTGTTAATGCAGTCTATAGCTCATGTTGGTTTGGCTTTAGCTGTTTCATTATCATCCACACTCAATTTTTTGTTACTTGCCGGAATTATGTGGCGCAGGACCGGAGTATGTCCTTTGCCGTGGGCGGGAGCGTTTAAAAGTTTTTTGCTCAGTTGCTTAATCGGGGCGGGAGCTTGGTATTCTGTTTCATACGGAATATTATGGTTCTTCATGATTCCTGTGTGGGTGCTGATTTACGGCTTCGGTTCTCTGCTACTTAAATCTGATGATGCATTAATGCTTATGAACGCATTACGCCGTAGAAGAGCTTAGCAAGTGAGCGAAGAAGCGCGACAGATGTTTCCGAAAGGGCTTAAGCAGCCTGAAACAGGGTTTCGATTTTCTACAGATTCATTATTGCTGAGCAGTTTTGTGCCGGTATCAGGTAAGTGTCGTATTCTCGATTTAGGCACAGGATGCGGAGTCATTCCATTGGGAATTGCTTTGCGTAATCCTGTTGAAGATTTATATATTACCGGAGTTGATATCAACCCGGTGATGCTTGAATGTGCGAACCATAATGTTGCTGAGTCAGGTTTTACGGATAAAATAGAAATTTTAGAGGGCAACGTTTGTAATCCACAGTTTGCCCCTGCGGAAAGCTATGATGTGGTTGTGTCCAATCCTCCATATTGGTGTGAAGGAAGAGGGAGACCCTGTCCTGACGCTGATAGGAATAGAGCCAGGTTCGAAGTTGAAGCCGAACTGGAAGATTTTGCAAAGACAGCGGCGCGTATGGTGCGGTTTCGGGGCAAAGTCTGCTTTGTATTTCTTGCGGAAAGAGTTACTCCGCTGTTAGCCGTATTGACCCGTTTCAAGTTGGAACCGAAAAGAATAAAGTTTGTGCATAGTCATATGGATCGTTCGGCTAAAGTCGTTTTAGTTGAAGCTGTGAAAAATGGTAAGGCGGGGCTGATAGTAGAACCGCCTTTGGTACTTTTTGAAGATAAAAGCAAAGGTTCAGTTTATAGCCAAAGTGCATTAGACTTTTGCAAATTTATAATGAAGTGATTTCTAGATAAATTTTTTTATTTGAAACCTTCTTCCCGATAAGGTTTCCAAAGGGGATTATCCCCTTTGGTCCAGCCGAAGGCGAAATCCTATACCAAATATTCTCTTGATCAAAAAAAAATGATTAAAAAAATTATCCTAAAAAATTTCTTAGCCCACGCATATACCGAGATAGAACTCGGGCCGGGCATGACAGTGCTGACCGGACCTAATAACAGCGGCAAATCTTCTGTTGTTGAGGCCTTGCGGTGCATTGCGACTAATCCGCTGCCGAAGCATTTTGTCCGGCACGGTGCAAAGGTCGCAAGGGTTGAGCTTGAGATGGATGACGGGACAAAGGTTGCATGGATTCGGAAGAAAGCTACAGCTTGGTATGAAGTGACTAAACCCGGCGCTGATGAACATGAGACTTATGCAAAGTTCGGTCGCAAGCCTCCAGAAGATGTAATGGCGATTTTACGCCTTAATCAGGTGCCGTTAGAGGGTGATAAATCTTTAGATGTTCATATCGGTGATCAGCGCAAACCTATTTTTCTGCTTGATCAGCCGGCAAGTGTTGCGGCTCAGTTTTTTGCGTCTTCGTCGGAAGCTTCGCATTTACTGGCTATGCAGACCGAGCTGAAGAACCGGGTTAAGAGTGCAAAGCGCGAGAAAAAATTTCAGCAGGAAAAAATGGTCCGTATAGCTTCCGAACTTAATGATTTGCAGGATTTGCCGAATGTGAATCTTGAGCTTGAATCTGCCCGCGAATTAAAAGGGCATTCGGAAAAGATTTTAAGTGAAATCCCGCGCATTGAAGATTTACTGAACCGCAAAATTCAGTTTCAAACCGTTAAGGGAACTCTTGCCGCCAGAGAAAAGAGTTTATGCGGACTTGTTAAGGGACCGGACCTTTTTCCTGTTAAACCCCTTGAGCAAACAGGTCAGCAGCTTGAAAATTTTCGTCATCAAAGGATGAGCCTTAAGAAACGGTCACTAAGTTTAGAACACCTTGCGCCTTTGCCACAGCTTTTTCCCGTGAAGGATTTAGATTCCAGAATTGCACACCATAAACAGTTATCTTTAGCGGATAATGTTCAGAATAAAAGACGCAAGACCTTGTCCTTGTTGGCTTCTCCCCCTGTATTGGAGGATGTTTCAGCTCTTTCTGCAACAATCAGCAATCTTTTCCGCAACAAGGTTTCGGTAGAAAATGTTTCACACAGAGCGCAGGTTCTTGAACCGATCGCACCCGCACCTGAACTCTTTGAAGATGTTCATTTAATTAAAATAATAGGTGGCATTGATTCACTTAAAAAGACTCAGGAACTTTCAAGAGTTTCTTTGCAAAAACTGGAAGAGTCCAGAATTATGCTTGAGGCCAAAATAAAGAAACGTTTGGCTGAAATCGGTAGCTGCCCGCTTTGCGGAAATGAGCTGGCTGCGGATAAGTTGATAGGGGAGGTGGCTCATGAGTCTTGAAGTAATAAAAGCTGAAGGGCTTCTTTTAATTGGAGATCCACATATTGCGGCGACTCCTCCCGGACAGCGTTTAAGCAGTTACACTGCCGATATTCTGGATAAACTGGAAGCATGTTTAAAGCATGCGAAAGATCTGAATATGGTCCCGCTTATTTTAGGTGACCTTTTTCATTGGCCTAGGGATAATTCGAATAGTCTTCTGGTTGATTTAATAGCCCTGTTCGGTCCGTATAAGCCTTTTGTGTTGATTGGTAATCACGATAAATATCAGGCAAGATTTACTCCTGATGTTTCAATGGCTGTGCTGGACGTTTCAAATGTCATTAGAATGATGAATGAGCCGGGTCCAGCCTTTGTGCTTGAAACTTCGGAAGGTAGGGTTCTTGTCGGGGCAAGTCCGGACGGGTTCCCCATTCCCAAAGAATTCGGGCGTGAGGAAGTTGAGCAGGAGAATGGTGAACTTCTCAAGGTCGTATGGGTTGCTCATCATAATGTGGCTTTCCCTGAATATAAAAAACCGCACTATGCCATCAAAGAAATACCCGGAATTGACTGGGTGATAAACGGGCACATTCACAGGCCGCGTCCGACTATTACGGCAGGGGCTACAACCTGGGCTAATCCCGGTAATATTTCGCGTCTGGCATTCACTAAGCTTGCACTTGAGCGCAAACCGCAAGCGGCTATCTGGACTCCGCAGTGTATTGATCTGGAAAAATGGGATATACCTCACCGTGATTTTTATGAGGTTTTTCCAAATCAGGATTTTCTGCCGGAGATAGAAGACGCTGATGCAGCTGAGTCAAAATTTTTGCAAGGGCTTGAAAGACTTGCATGGAAGAGAACCCACGAAGGTTCGGGGCTTAAACAATTTTTGGAAGAGAATATTGATCCGGAACAGCCGGAAAGTAAATTGATCTGGGATTTATATACGGAGGTAACTGATGGCAATCGGTAATGCAGCAAATGATAATGGCCTTGAGCAGGAACTTAATCTGCTTAAGCAGCAATATGAAAGGCTTCGTGAGGATAAAGTCCGCACTGAGCAGAATCTTGATAATATAGGCAGACAGCTTGCTGAACTTGAAGAGCAGGCCGCTCAGCAATATGGAACATCCGATCCTGAAAAGCTCAGCCGGATGCTCGAAGAAAAAAGAGCTGAAAATTCCAGACTCGTCTCAGAGTACCGAACACATATAAATTCTATTGTAGACGGTTTGCAGAAGCTTGAAAACGGCGGCGGGCAATAGTCGTGCATTCTGTTGAAGATATTCCGTCTTTAGAATCCCTTGAGCGCAGAGTCGATCAGCTTGCAGCGAAAGCTTCTGCCCGAGTTGACGACTGGATTGAACTCCGTTCTGAAATTCAGAAGGTTGATGAATTCCTTCAAGTTGCGCCCGATGCTGAAAGAAAGATGGAAGAGCTCACAACAGCGCTGTTCGGAGAGCTTTTAACTGAGCTTGAAACAAATCTCACTCACGCCATAAGGGAAATCCTCGGGCAGGATAGAGAAGTTAAAGCTATTGCTTCCATCAGAGACAAGAAGCTTCAAGTTGATTTTCAGATTCTTAATCAGGGCGGCGAAGAGGATATTATGGTCGGACAGGGCGGTTCGGTCTGTAATATTCTTTCTGTGGGGCTGCGGCTCATTGCTCTTTCAAGGTTGAATCCTGATATGCATCGTCCGTTTCTGGTTCTCGATGAACAGGATTGCTGGCTCAGGCCGGACCTTGTTCCCAGGTTTATGGATCTGATAAGCACTATTTCGGAAAGGCTCGGGTTTCAGGTACTGGTAATAAGCCATCATCCTCTGGATCTTTTTGCAAACAGCGCCGATAGTATTCTTGCGCTCGAGCCGAATCGTGAATGCGGCGTAAAAATTGAAAGAGTTAAATAGCAAACGGTTACACTCTAAATTATAGCGTGTGTGGTTTTGCTGGTCGTTTGTTTTCTTTTGGGGTACATTTTCAAAAGTTTAACTATTAACCCCCTTGGAGCCGTATGGGATCGGAAGACGGACTTAGACGAATTTTGGATATTCCTCTCGAAGTAAAAGTCGAGATGGGACGGACAAAACTGCTGGTTAACGAGATTATTCAGTTCGGTCAGGGAACTGTTATCGAGTTGCATAAGCTGGCCGGCGAACCTCTTGATATGTATGTGGAGGGGCGTTTGGTTGCTCGTGGGGAACTTGTTGTTATTAACGAAAATTTCGGATTCAGGATTACTGAGATTATTACACCGGAAGCGCGAATCAAAAGCCTCGGTCTTTAATATTTCATATAGAAAGTTTTTTTTTAAAAGAATTTCTTTTTGTCGGTCTTTTGCCCCCGATTTTCGGGGGTTTTATTTTTTCTGATTCAATATTATATTTTTCGACTCCTGCGACAGGTTGTCAACCGCGGCAGGGTCGGATAAAAGTTTCCTCGCAAGGAGGTTTCCATAAGTGCTATCATTAACTCATTCATTCAAAAATAAGCCCCTGATGTGGGCTTTTATAATAATTGTTTTTACTACTTTTGCCAGAATCTGGTTTCTGGGGTCTGGGCAGCTTAATCTGGTGCAGGACGAAGCCCAGTATTGGGACTGGACCCGCAACATGCAGCTTACCTATTATTCCAAGGGGCCGCTGATTGCGTGGATTATTTCTACTTGGACTTTCATTTTCGGCAACACGGAATTCGGAGTGCGCTTCGGTTCAGTCGTGGGGTCGATGATAACTCAGATGGTTCTTTTCTGGGGAATGGCAAAGCTTTGGAAGCGGCCTAGTGCGGCAGTCTGGACGCTTATTGTCTATAATACCATGCCCGTTTTTCTGGCTCTTGGAATATTGATGACAACGGATAATCCTTTTATTCTGTGCTGGACCTGCGCTGTTTTTGCTCTTTATTCTGCAACTATTCCTTATTCTCCTGGTATCGAGCGTGATTCAAACGAATCCAGAACGCTCCCCTTTGTTCTGATTGCCTTCTTTTTGGCGCTTGGAATACTTGCGAAATATACAATGCTCGGTTTTACTGGTCTTTCGGTCATTTACGCATTGATCCTGATGAAGAAAGAAGGGCTTCCGAGCGGTTTTTTAAAGAAGCTATTCGCAGCGCTTTCGGTAGGGGTTTTTGTTGGTTTTCTACCGACCCTTATCTGGAATGTTCAAAATGATTTCGTTGGATATAAGCATGTTTTGTATTTGATAGGTGCTTCGGGTGCCAGCGCTTCGCAGCTGATCAGATTTGATAGAATTCTACCTTATTTGGGTGAACAGATCGGCATGGCGACTCCGTGGTGGCTTATTTTTATGCTTTCAGGTGGATTCGGAGCATTAGCTGTTGTTTTAAAGAAGAAATCTAAAAATCTTTTGGGATTGAATAATAAGCAGGCCGCACTTCTTTCTGTGTTTTTCCTGCCGGTATGGTTCTTTTTTCTTATGTGGAGTTTTCATACCAAAGTTCTCGGTAACTGGGCTGTAATTTCATATGTTTCCGGGGTGATGCTCGCAGGATTAGTCTTTGATGCTTTTTGGAATAGAAGGGGCCACCTCCGTTCAGTTTGGTTGTTTCTGGGTATTTTGATTTTTGGTTTACTGCATTTTCAGAACCTTGTTCCGCTTCCTGATCATCTTAATCCGACTCATCGCCTAAAAGGCTGGACGGATCTGGGACAACAGGTTGTTGAGCTTGAGAAGTCTCAGTTTAAAAATCCTTCAAAGGTCTTTATCATGAGTGAGCAGTATGACATGACCGCCGCACTGGCCTTTTATGTGCCGGGGCAGCCCAGGACCTATTGTGCATGGATAGATCGGCGCATGAATCAGTATGATTTGTGGCCCGGTCCTCAAGAAAATCTTGGATGGGACGCAATATATGTCCTTAAAGATTTTAAAGAAAAACCTGATGATGAGTTGATTAAAATGTTTGGCCGCATCAGCCCGCCTATTCATTTCCAGACAACTTTCCGCGGAAAGCCTGCACGAAAGTTCACAATTTATTTGTGCTATGATTATAATGGTTACTGGCCGAGAGATAAAAGGCTCAGATTCTAGAACTTGAATTCTATATAATTCATAAAACCCCTTCGAACTTTAGTTCGGAGGGGTTTTTTTGTGAAATAAACTAAAAATAATTTCCGTAAAGCTTGTGGTTATGAACCTGTTAGATCTCTCTTTTGAGTTATTTTGTGTGTAATTCTAGTCAATTTGGTGATTGTTGGAGTGTTGTGGCAGATAAATGTGAGCAGGAGTGACATTCTTTGACATTTTTTGACAAAATGTGTCATAGAAAGTACATTGTAGTGTAATACTGAAAAATTAGGACAAGTCTTTGACTCCGTCGCCAACTTTATACACGGTGCGTGAGATCGCTGATACGCTTCGAATCCACTCCAGAACGGCTTATCGGCTGATTCAGGAAGGGAAGATTCGCGGTATCAAAGTAGGCAGTCAGTGGCGCGTGCCTGAAAGTTCTTTGCTGGAATATATCGAGTCGGGCTTGCAAGCCCCTCGCAGTAAGGAAAAAGACGAAAAGACCAGTTCTAAACAACTGAAACTGCCCATTTAAGCAAAATTGGTGGAAGTGATCATGAAAAAAACGGGAAGACTTAAACGAGTCACTTTGGAAAACGACTTCGGTGGTCCGATTTCTTTTACCGGAAAGCTTGAAAACGAAGCCATGAATTATTGTGAGAGAAGCGGGGAGCTTGTTTCAGAAAAGATTTACATGAGCGAAAAGGGGCGTACCGGGTATTCTGTTGCCACCAGAAAAGATGAGGCGCGTGAAAAACGTGCTTACTTGATGGAAGATCAGGGCGAGACCTGTCTAGTTTCAAACGGATCTATCCTTCTGGGTATGGATACCGATAATTTGATTACTTTTTTTGCCAAGGTCTTGGATGAACAGGCTACTGAGAAGTCCGCTGATGAGTTGGAGTATATCCGCAAGCAGCTGGAAGTTGTTAACGGGTAGGTTGGTTCGAAGATAGATTTTAAGTTGAGGGGAAGTCGTTCTGACTTCCCCTCTTTTTTTTAGCTGTTTTTCTTAAGTTCTTTAATGAATGCGTCAGCTTCATCAATGGATTTCTGCATATCTTTAATCAGCCTGCCGATGTCAGCTTCCAGAGAATTAATTTCTGACTGGAGCGAGGCTATAGCTTGTGCATTGAGGTTGTGTTTTAGGTAAAGTACCTGATCGCGGAATGCATCAAGAACAGGCTTGATCTTCTTTTCAGCTCTGCGCATGGCTGAGAGAAGCCTTGTAAATTTGCTTTTGGTCTTGGAAAGCTTGATTCTGCTTTCATTTCTGAGCTTTGCGTTTGAATATTTCGAAAGCTCATCTTTCCATTCACCGAATAAATCATTTCCTACCTGCTCAACAGCATCAATGCGATTAGTAACATCTTTTGCCGCGGCTTCACTCCGTTCAAATTCATCATTAAGCCGTTCGTATATCTCTTGAAGGTCGCCTCCGTGGAATCCGGTCAGTGCACTGAATTTTCCCAGTGCGCTTTTGAATTGCTCGCTGGCTTCTTCCTGCGATTCACGGGCTTTTTCAACGTTGGAAACAAGGATATCGCGTTTGTGGTAGCCGAAGCTTTCCATTGTTTTGTAATAAGTAGACTGGCACCCGGAAAGGGCAAGCGTAAGAGTAACGAGAAGGACGTATGTAAGTTTTTGTTTCATGTGCATGGGTTTTACATAAAGGGAGAGGGGGCGTGTTGTCAAAAAAAGTCCCCGCCACAAAATGTGACGGGGACTTTAAAGTTTTATATGTGATTAATTTATGAAGTCAGGCCGTGAACGGAGTCGCGAACCCAGTAGAGCAGGTTGAAGTTTTTATCTATGCCTTCACGCAGCTTGTTCAGTTCCGATTTCTCCATGTCCATGATGCGGATAAAAACCTGACGAGTGTTTTCCTGATTAGGCTCGTAGCTGGTCAGAACGGACATCACACGGGCTTTGTTCTCTTTCAGGAAATCAATGACCAGGCTAAGAGATCCAGCCTTGTTAGAGAGGGCTAAACCCATCTGTACTCCTCCGTGAAGAACTCCGGTGATATTAATCAGGACTCTGAAAACATCGGTGTTGGTGATGATTCCTACGCATTTATTTTCAGCGTCTACAACCGGAATTCCGCCGATTTTATTTTCATCCAGAACCACAGCAGCCTTTTCAACTGTATCTTCAATGGAAACAGTTAAAACTTTGCGTGACATGATATCTTTAAGCTTGATTTCGGAAAGCAGATAATAAAGTTCATGCATATCAAGGGTTGTGGCTTTTGAAGGAGAAGCTTCCTTTATATCGCGGTCGGAAACGATTCCAACTAGAACACCTTCATCGTCAACAATCGGCAGCCTGCTTATTTCTTTGTCTTTCATAAGCTTGGCAGCTTTCATCATTGAGCGTTCGGGGGTAAGGGTGATTACATCCTTAGTCATCCAGTTTTTTACGAGCATTAGAGTCCTCCTTGATTTTGCCTTGCATGAGATTCGGATTTGGATATCTTTTGTATCGCCTACTTTTCCAATTCAATATTTCTATGATTATAGAAACAAATCTCTATGGTCAATCTACAACTGTCTAAAAATAAAAGCTTCTTACAGTTTAAGGATTAATTAAGCACTTCGGACAAAAAATCCTGTCGCAATGTCAGGGTGATCAGTCCTCAGCAGTGCTTGCGTGCCGGAATGAATCACGTCCACAGCTTCACCGTGAATTGTTTCAAAAGAATAGGTTCCCGTATTCAGTGCAGGTCTTTTCAGTCCCGGAACAAGTACTTCCGTATTCTTTTTAAGTTCCCAGCGGGATTTTACTGAAACAAGCCAGCAGTCATCGCCGCGTTTTTCCTGAATTCTGGCTACAACAGGCTTGCGTTCCTCTGCGGTTGGAGGCTGAGTGATTGTGCTGGGGCCGGATGTTTTAAAGAATGCGGTGCTGAGCGGGCGGGTCGCCGCATTGGTAAGCTCAAACATCGTTCTTTCCGGTAGCGGACGGCCTGTTTTAGCAGCATCTATGGCCGCTCTGTAAACATCTGCAACTTGTGCGATGTAAGAGGAACTTTTGGTGCGTCCTTCAATTTTAAGGGCAGCAACTCCGAGTCTGGAGAGCCAGCGTACATAATGAATCAGGCAAAGGTCTTCGGCTGCAAAAAATGTTGTATGTCCGTCATGTTCAACTGTTTCCCACACGTCCGTTCCGGGGCGGGTCTTTTCTTCAACGCGGAGACCTGTTGCTTTGTATTCAAATCGGCATGGATGTGTGCAGCGTCCCATATTGGCGGATCTGTCATTCAGCCACGAGCTGAGAAAACATCGGCCTGAAATTGCCATGCACATGGCGCCGTGTACAAAAAGTTCCAGTTCGATGTTCGGGCATTTTGCGGCAATGTCGGCAATGTCGGTAACGCAGAGTTCTCTGGCAAGGTTTACTCTTGATGCTCCGAACTCTTTCCAGAATTTTGCGGACTCGCTGTTTCCGGTGTTGGCTTGAGTGCTGACGTGTACAGGGATGCCCGGTAAAATTTGTCTGGCAATTCTAATTACTCCGGGATCAGCGGCAATTATTCCATCGGGTGGACATTCAGCCAGCTTTTCAAGATCTTTTTTTACCAGATCAAGATCTTTTTCACGCGGGTAGGCATTGATGCAGAAATATGCCTGAACATTGTTTGCTTTAGTCAGAGCAAAGGCTTCGGGTAGCTCTTCCCATTGAAAGCCGGCTCCGGCTGAGCGTAGATTGAGGTCACCTGCTCCTAAGTAAACGGCATCTGCGCCGTATGTTACTGCGGCAGAAAGTTTTTCCATGTTGCCGGCCGGGCACAGCAATTCAGGCATTTCACTATTTATTGGTTTCATTGATTTTGATTTGTCTGTTAAATTTTCAGTATTAATTTTGTTCATAGCTCTGTGGGGCAATAGATTAAATTTCCAGACCCTTCGATTGCCTTAGGGCTTTAAGATCGTCAAGCACACTGTGGTGTATAAATAATTTTCCAGTACCTCGACCGAGTTTTATTTCCGGCTTTACTGATCCATGAAAATCAGATCCTCCGCTGGCCAGAAGATTATATTTGCGGGCAATTTTTTTACATATTCCTATCATTTCCGTGGTGTGCGAACTGCAATAAATTTCTATTCCGTCAAGTCCCAGTCTTTTAAGCTCTTTAACTTGCTCATTAAGAACAGTTTCATTAGTGCTGAGCAGGGCGGGATGGGCTAGAATCGAGGTCGCATTTGTTGCCTTTAAAAGATTGATGGCCTCTTCCGGTGCAAGGCTTTCTCTCGAAATATATGCCTTACCCTTTTTTCCAATGTAGCGATTGAAAGCATCGTCAAAAGATTTAACATAATTTTTATCAAGCAGAACCGATGCAATATGAGGTCTGCCGACGGTTCCGGCGGCTTTTTCCCGAACTTCGTCCATGGTTATATTTAAGCCTAAATTTTGTAATTTTTTTATTATTTCGTCATTTCGCACGCCGCGTTTTTTGCGAATGGATTCAAATTTGTTCTGTAAAATAGATGAATAAGGGTCTACCCACAGACCTACTATATGTAGAACTCCGACATCGGAATGAACACTCAGCTCACATCCGGGGATAACTTCCACACCGTGTTTCTCTCCAGCCCTGACGGCTTCAGGGAGGCCTGCAATCGTGTCGTGATCTGTGAGAGCTATAGCAACAAGTCCCTCTTCTTTTGCAGCCAGAACCAGCTCTACCGGGGTTAGAGTTCCGTCTGAAGCTGTAGAATGTGTATGCAGGTCTATTCCGGGCATTATCTTCTCCAAATTGGGTGCCGGAGGGCAGATTATTAGTCTCAATTTTCTTATAGCACAAATGTGGGGTTGAGGAATTTGTTTTCTATCGTTATAGGGTACTGATTAGACAATATGCAAGGAGTACCTAAAATGGCTCTGAATAAAGAACTGATTGATATTCTCGTCTGCCCTAAGTGTAAAGGCGAGTTGGAACTTCTGAATGGAGAGACCGGACTTAAATGCAGTGCATGCGAAGTCGTCTATCCCGTTAAAGATGAAATTCCCATTATGCTCGTAGATGAGGCTATTCCAGCCGACAAATGGGACAAAAAGTAATTTTTTAGGTTTAAACAAAAAAACAGTGCGGTTTTCCGATTCAGGAGAACCGGAAAACACAAGGAGCTTCTATGTCTCAAGCCAAAGACGGCGACAAAATCCGCGTTCATTATGCAGGTTCCCTCGAAGACGGAACAGAATTCGATTCTTCATATAAAAGAGGCGAACCTCTTGAAATAGTTCTCGGACAGGGAATGCTGATCAAAGGGTTTGAAGACGCAGTTCTCGGCCTTGAAGCCGGCGGAAAAGTAAAGACAACCATCAGCCCTGAAGATGGCTACGGTCCTTACCACGAAGAACATACTTTTGAAGTTGAACGCAGCCAGATTCCACCTGAAATCAATCCGGAAGTCGGCATGATGCTTCAGGTTAATACTGAACAGGGCGTTACTAACGTGACAATTAAGTCTGCTACCGATGATAAAGTTGTTCTTGATGGCAACCATCCTCTTGCCGGTCAGACCATGATCTTTGAAATTGAATTGGTTGAAATTCTCGCTCCCTAAGTGAGAATATAAAGAGGAGACAATCTGTTTCCTCCGACAGCCTTAAGAAATAATATTTTTTAAGGTTGTATGATCCCCCCTCGAATATTTGTTCGAGGGGGGATTTGTTTTTTATTCAATAAATTTACAAAGCCGGACCTGAGTTACGCAGGAAAAGCTTTCTTTTTTGCGACCGAACTTCTCGCCTTTAAAAATACTCCTTATTGACAACCGACTTTTATAGCGTATTTTGAACTAATACGAATATAATCAGGAGGTGTTTTATGGTCATTGATTTAGGCTCAGTTTATAACTTTCCGTATGAGTTCGACAAAGTGTTTAATGAAGTTTTTAATCCCCGGCAGTATAAACGGGGAAAAGCATCATACCCTCCTATTAATATAGGGGAAGATGAAAAGAATGTTTATGTGCATGCGGAAATGCCCGGACTTGCAATTGAAGATATGGATATAGAGATCACAGCAAAAGATCTTGTAATAAAGGGTGAACGTAAATTACCGGAAGGCAGATATTTTCGTCAGGAAAGGACTTCCGGAGTTTTTCAGCGGATTATTTCTATCAATACACTTGTTGATGTGGATAATGTTTCTGCTTCTATGAAAGACGGAATATTGCGGATAATAATGCCTAAGGCCGAGTCATCTGTCCCTAAGAAAATCGCTGTAGAAATCGAGTAAGGGGGGATTATGAGTAACGAAGCAATTAAGACCGATAATGAATTGGAAAAAATCAGCCCCGCAACGGATATCGTTGAAACTGAAAATGGTTTTTATATGTATATGGATCTTCCCGGAGTCGGGAAAAAAGATCTCGATATTGATGTCGAAGAAAATGTGATGATTGTTAAGGGCAAGGCCGCAACATCAGTGATTGAAGGCGAAAAATATCTTCTCCAAGAGTTTGGTGAAGGTGAATATGTAAGAAGATTCACTGTTGCGGATATTGTGGACAGCAAAAATATTAAAGCGAATTTAAAAAATGGTGTGCTCGAGCTGTTTCTGCCGAAAATTCCAGAGGCAAAACCGCGTAAAATTGAGGTTTCATACAGCTAGAAAGGTTTAAATAAAATGGTAATTGAAAGGCTCTCTAGTTCGAGGGCCTTTTTTTACGTCTAGTGATGATTTTAAATAATAAGGCGTTCTTTGTTTGCTCGTCTTTTCGGTTTCTGGTAAATGCCAATAAAACTGTTACGGAGGAAAATCTGGATATGAAAGGATTCAAAATATTATTGGTTGCGGCCCTTTTTTGCATAGCTCTTTCAGTGGGAGCAACTGCAAAAGCTGAAAGCTCTAAAGTTTTTGTTAAGATGCAAACCAGCAAAGGAAACATTGTTCTTGAACTGGATAGAGCTAAGGCTCCAAAAAGCGTGGCGAATTTTCTCAAATATGTGAACGAAGGTCATTACGACGGCACTATCTTTCACAGAGTAATCAGCGGATTCATGATTCAGGGCGGAAACATGGACAAAAACATGAAGAGCAAGGATACTTACGCTCCTATTGAGAATGAAGCCCGCAATGGTCTTTATAACGATAAGTACACCATCGCTATGGCCCGTACAGGTAATCCTCATTCCGCTACAGACCAGTTTTTTATCAATACTGCTGATAATGGAGCTTTGAACTTTAAGTCTACGACTCCTTCAGGCTGGGGTTATGCTGTTTTCGGAAAAGTTCTCGGCGGCAAGAAAGTGGTTGATAAAATTGAAAGAGTTGTGACGTTCCGTAAAGGCCGTTATGATGATGTCCCGGTTAAGCCTGTTATGATTATCAAGGCTGAAGAAATTAAGCAGTAAAGCTTTGTTGATTTGTTTCAAGACTGGACTCTAAGTCAAATGAAAGACCCGGCAGATATTTCTGCCGGGTCTTTTTTAATAACAATTGAGTCGTAATTATTATGCTGAGATCTTAATTAAGCGCAGCACTTTTTATATTTTTTGCCGCTGCCGCATGGGCAAGGCTCATTACGTCCGACTTTGTTTTCTTTAACAACAGGTTTCGGGGCTACCATGTCTCCATCAATGTAAAGCCAGTTGCCGTCTCTTTTTTCAAAGTGGCTTGCTTCATGATGTTTGTGAGTAGCTCCGCCTTGTTTGAAATTCGCAATGAATTCGACTTCACCTGTAGTGTCTTCGGGCTGACCTTCTGAGGTAGAAACAATTTCAAGGCTGAGCCAAGTGGAAGATGTCGCCCACTCTTTTACCTGCTCAGGTTCATAGTCATGTTTGCTTTCCGGGGCTAGAGTATCACCGAGATAATCTACGTTATGCACAGCAAAAGCTGTGTAACGGGAACGCATCAAAGCTTCAGCTGTAGGAGCTGGTTTAGTTCCGGTAATATATGGTTCACAGCACTCGGCGTATACAATCCCGGAACCGCATGGACATTCACTCATGTTTTTACTCCAATCTTTAATCAACCCGTATAAGTTTATTTGAACGGCTTAGTGGTTGCCGCAGGACTCGTGATCATCGCAAACTGTTGCTGAGTCGGTAAGGTTTCCTTCTGCCCACTGCGCTACGGCAGCTTTCAGATCTCCGCTACAACCGCGGATAACGTTTATATTGCTGGCCTGCAAGAGGTTAACAGCTCCCTGTCCCATATTTCCTGCCAGAAGGACGGTAACGCCTTTCTCTGCAAGTGTGGGGACGATGTTGGATTTACAACCGCATCCTGGAGGAGGAGTCAGAAGCTCTTCCGCAATAATATTATTATTTTCATCCAATGTGAAAATTGTAAAGGCCTCACAATGACCAAAGTGCCCGTCAACTTGACCATCTCTGGAGGGAAGTGCAATTATCATAGTTGTGTCTCCTGAAAAAAAAGGTAAAAATAATACAGATTCATATATTGTATCTGTATATAATCTTTATTTGCTTAAATTAACAAATAAAACAGAACGATCCAGCCGAAGCTATGATAACTATCACACAAGCATTGTCTATACCCGATAGCGAAATTATTTTTATTGCGAGCCGCAGTTCCGGTCCGGGGGGGCAGCACGTTAATAAAACATCTTCACGCGTGACTCTAATTTTTAATTTGCAAGAGTCTGCATCCCTCAGCAACTATCAAAAAAGGACTCTTCTCTCAAAAATAGGGAATAAGGTTAATAGTAAAGGTGAGTTGCAGATATCGTGCGAGGAACATCGCAGCCAGTTCCGCAACAAAGAGGAAGCTCTTGAGCGTTTTAAAAATATTTTGGCGGATGGATTAAAGCCAATCAAGCAAAGGCGTAAAACCAAAGTTCCAAATTCTACGAAGCGTAAACGGATGGACAATAAAAATAAACGTGCGACAACTAAAAAGCAGCGTTCAAAGCCTGATTATTAAAAGAAAGGAATACCTCCGTTCTTCGTTAAGAATAGTTTTTTAAATAATATTTTGCGTGCTACTATGTTTTTAAACGTAATTTTGGAAATATAAATGGAGGAACATATGAAAACTGCATTAAGTTCTTTTTGTTGCTTGTTAATTTTGCTGACAGGTTCCGCTCTGCATGCACAGGAAGATGGTTTTGCTAACGATTCTGATCAGATCTTGGAAATGCTTCTCGGCCCCGCAGACTCTGCGGGTGATATTTATGGTTTAACAGCCAATTCCGGCATGATCGGCAGGGCTAATTTGAAAATAGAATTTGATGTGAATTCCGCCAAGATTAAAAAAGAAGCCTTGCCTATTGCCAACGCTCTGGGAGCTGCAATGATTTCGCCTCGTGGGAGTTCGATGTCTGTGTTGTTGAAAGGGCATACAGATTCTGACGGGGATAAAAAGTATAATCGTAAATTGAGTCTTAAGAGGGCCGAGGCTGTGCGGTTGTATCTTGTTGAGAAGTTCAAAATAAATCCGGCTAGGATATCAGTCAAAGGTATTGGTGAGGATGAGCCGCTTATATCCAATGACACCAAAGAAGGCAAAGCCTTTAATCGCAGAGTTGAAGTGGTAAATACTACAGGCACAAAGGGCGTTAAAGAGCCAAAACCTAAACAGGGAACGAAGGTTGAGTGGTAGTCCTTCAGGATTTTAATAGATGGTTGACAAGAGTTAATCAACCGATTAGTTGAACCGCATGACTAAGAAAGAGAAAATATTTAACGCTGGCGCAAAGTTGTTCGCCGAGCGTTCGTTCAACTCTGTCGGAATCAGGGATATAGCCAGAGAGGCAGAGGTCAACAGTGCTATGATTTCTTATTACTTTGGAGGTAAAACCGGTTTGCTCAGGGAGATTTTTTCTTCCTTTGTCGATTTGGTTTTGGCTGTTGTTAAGAAGTCCATGGACGAGTCGGCAGATCATTATGAATTGTGTGATAACAATGTAAGAAGATTTATAGATAATGCCCGTAAAAACCGGGATGTTTATCTGGTCGGACTCAGAGAGCTTAATCATGACAGTCCTGATTTACAGGATTTAAGAGATACGTTGCAGGCCACAGGGTGGGAATACTTTTCAAATCATCTTTCCCGAATGGGCTCAAGTGTTAAACATCCTGAAATAGTGCGAGATATTACTTTTACTGCGGTAATGGGGATTATTTTTTCCGATTACCTGCTTGGTGGCGGTACTTTTATTGATAATGATGAATTGGTGGAAACTTACAAAGGTGTCATTTCCAGTATTTTAAGGTTGGGAACACCGGAACTCTGGAAATAATTTTTTTTACCCACTAACTAATCAACTGATTGATTAGTTCTAGCCCATTCATAGAGGAAAAAACTATGCATAAAATGATTATATTTACTTTGCTGGCGATGCTGATTTTATTGCCGGGGTGTAAAGAAGAAGTAAAAAAAGAACTTCCTGTCCGGCCTGTTCGGGTTTTGGAAATATCTAATAATACAAGTCCTGAACTGCGTACGTATCCTGGAAAAGTGAAAGCTGTGCGAGAAGTCGGGCTTGCGTTCAGAGTCCCGGGACAGATCGTTCATTTTAACGTGAAAGAAGGCGATTATGTGGAAAAGGGGCAGGCGATCGCCTCGCTTGACCAACGGGATTTTCAGGCTGCAGTCGCGGATTTGCAGGCCAAGCTTAACGGAGCGCGGTCTATATTGAATGAAGCTGAATTAAACTATGAGCGGAATCGTAAACTTCTTGATTCGGATACCATTGCTCAAGCATCTTTTGATTCAGCAAAAAGCTCATTTGAAACAAGCCGGGCTAGCATGAATTCAATTATGCAGGAGCTTATGAGGGCAAATCTGACTCTTCAATATACAGTTTTAACCGCACCATTCAGCGGCACGATTGCTTATAAATCTGTTGATAATCATGAATACATTCAGGCCAAAGAGACTATTGTCCAGCTCGAAGATCTTTCGACTCTGGATGTGGTGATTGATATTCCTGAAGCTGTGTGGGTAAGGGCATTCAGCGGTAAGACTGTTGAGAATGTAAAGGCTATAGCCCGGTTTGAATCATATCAGGAAGAAACTTTCAAGTTGCGGGTAAAAGAATTTCAGACCAAGGCCAATCCTCAGACGCAAACCTATGAAGTTACGCTGAATATGGAAAACCCTGACGGATTTTCAATTCATCCCGGTATGACTGCTGAAGTTGTGGCCAGCATGCCCGAAGCTGATGGAGTGAAGTCTGTGGCTATTCCTATTTCAGCTGTTTTAGGCGCTCCCGGTGATAAAAAGTATGTCTGGATATTCCGTAATGGTGGTGTTCAGAGGCGTGAAATTGAAGTTGGTAGAATTTTTAAAGATATGTTTGAGGTTCATAAAGGAATCAATCCCGGTGAAGTCGTGGTCGTTTCCGGTGTAAATTATCTATATGAAGGACAGATAGTTAAAGTTCTTAAAGGTAGAATCGGGAGCAGAGGATGAGTCTGGCAAGGTATACAATTGAAAAGAAGACTGTCTCAATAGTTTTGACTCTGGTTCTTTTTCTCGGCGGGATCATGGCTTTTCTAAATATGTCCAGATTGGAAGATCCTGAATTCACCATTAAACAAGCGTTGGTTATAACTAATTATCCGGGAGCGACCCCTGCGGAAGTTGCAGATGAAGTGACGGATGTTATTGAGAGTGCTGCTCAGCAGTTAAAACAGCTCAAAGAAGTTACTTCTATTAACAATCGCGGGCAGTCCATTGTCACGGTTGAAGTTGCAGAAAAATATGACAAGAATACTCTGCCGCAGGTCTGGGACGAGTTGCGGAGAAAAGTGAATGACGCACAGGGGGCTCTTCCTCCGGGAGCCGGACCTTCCCTTGTTATTGATGACTTCAGTGATGTCTACGGGATTCTGCTTTCGGTTTCAGGAGAAGGCTATTCTCAGCAGGATCTTCAGGACTATGTCAGTTTTTTGCGTAAAGAATTGCTGCTGGTTGATAATGTGGCAAAGGTTTCCATCTGGGGAGAACGTCTGGAAACTGTTTTTGTTGAGATATCCCGTGCGAGAATGGCTCAGCTGGGTTTGTCCCTTGAATCTGTCTATAAAATGCTGTCTGAACGAAATCTGGTTGTTAAATCCGGTAATGTACGGGTCGGGAACGAGTATATTGAAATAGCTCCGACGGGCGGGATTGAGTCTGTAGAAGATCTGGGTGATTTGTTTATACGGGATGTTAAGGGAGGAAGGCTTGTTCCTCTTAAGGACGTCGCTACCATTCATCGCGGTTATCAGGATCCTCCGTCACGGGTAATGCATTTCAACGGAAAATCTGCGATTGCTCTGGGTATTTCGATGATTCCTTCAAGCAATGTGGTTGATCTCGGGAAAGCTGTAGACCTTAAGCTTGAAGAACTAAAGAGCGAAACTCCGGTTGGCATAAACATAGAAAATATTTATTTCCAGCCGAAAAGGGTTGAGGGCGCTGTAAATTCATTTGTTCTTAATCTTGGTGAAGCTGTAGTTATTGTTATCATTGTACTTCTTTTGTTTATGGGGATGCAGAGCGGACTTCTTATCGGAGCTGTCCTACTGATAACAATTTGCGGATCATTCATTTTTATTCAGATGGCGGGGGTCGCTTTGGAGCGTATTTCGCTCGGGGCACTCATCATCGCTTTGGGGATGCTTGTAGATAACGCAATTGTTGTTATCGAAGGTATCCTGATTCGTTATCAAAAGGGTGGCCGTAGGATTCAATCCGCTGTCGATGTAGTGGAACAGAATAAATGGCCTTTACTTGGAGCGACAGTCATAGCCGTTCTGGCTTTTGCCGGAATCGGTATGAGTCAGGATAGTGTTGGGGAATTTTGTAGATCTTTGTTCATAGTTCTGTTGATTTCTCTGATGATGAGCTGGATTACGGCGGTAACTATTACCCCGCTGCTTTGCGAAATGTTTTTGAAACCGAAGATCAGCGAAGGTGGAGATCTTTATAAAGGTTTTATATTCTGGGCGTATAAAAAAGTATTAGAGTTTTGTCTCAGGCGCAGAGCTTTTACCCTGCTGGTTCTTGGCGGGTTGTTGGTTGCGTCCATTTACGGCTTCGGTTTCGTTAAGCAGAGTTTCTTTCCTGATTCTACTCAGCCTCGCTTTTTTATACATTACTGGTTGCCGCAAGGCACAGATGTAAGAGCAACTCGTGATGATATTGCTGAGATTGAGCGTTTTATTAAACAGGATAAAAGGGTTAAGAATATCACTTCTTTTATCGGAGAAGGTGCGCCTAGGTTTATTCTTACTTATGCACCTGAAAAGTCTAATTCTTCATATGGAATGATTTTAGTCGAGGTGAAAGATTATAGTACAGTTGACGAGGTGATGACCAAGTACAAAGAAGAGGTCAACGCCTTGTATCCTGAAGCAGAAGCGAAATTTAAGAAGTTTAAACTCGGACCGGGACGAGAAGCTTCATTCGAGGTTCGTTTCAGCGGTCCGGATACGAAAGTTCTTCGTGATCTTTCACGGGAAGCTCAGCAGGTAATGCTTAAATCCGGCAAGGCTGAATCCATAAGAGATAACTGGAGACAGGAAGTAAAAGTCCTCACTCCGGTGATCATGGAAGCTCAGGCTAAAATCGCCGGGATTACCCGCCCTGACCTTGCAAGGGCTATGAATATGTTCTTTTCCGGGGCAAGAGCCGGAGTCTACAGAGAAGGGGATAAACTGTTACCGATTATCATGCGTCCTCCTGAAAATGAGCGGTTGAATGTTGAGCAGATCGGTGATGTGCAGGTCTTCAGTCCTGTTGCCGGGCGTATGATTCCGGTTGAAGAGATTGTTTCAGGTTTTGCCACTGAAATGCAATACGGAATGCTTAAAACAAGAAATAGGATGTTGACGGTTACTGCTTCCTGTGAGCCTGTTTCAGGGTTGCCTTCGGTTTTATTTAATGAGTTGAGACCTCAAATTGAATCCATTAAAATACCTGCCGGATATACTATGGAATGGGGCGGAGAGTATGAGGATTCGACCGACGCTCAAGCGAGTTTAGGCGGCTGTTTGCCTTTACCTTTTGCAATTATGATCCTTGTGACCATAATGCTTTTCAACTGCCTGCGGATTCCGCTTATTATCTGGCTGACCGTTCCGTTGTCTATCATCGGTGTTACTGTGGGACTTCTTTTCACGGGAGAGCCTTTCGGGTTCATGGCTCTTCTCGGATTTTTGAGTCTGTCCGGTATGCTTATTAAGAATGCGGTTGTGTTGCTTGATCAGATCAATATTGAGCTTAAAGAAGGCAAGGAGCCCTACATGGCCGTTGTCGATTCGTGTGTAAGCCGTATCCGGCCTGTCGCAATGGCGGCAGTTACGACTATTCTCGGTATGCTGCCTCTTGTGACAGATGCTTTCTTCTCGGCAATGGCAGTGACTATTATGTCGGGGCTTGCATTTGCAACAGTGCTTACGTTGCTCGTAGTTCCTGTGCTTTATGCTGTATTTTATAAAATAAAAAATCCTGCATAACTTCATTATATAACAAAGCCTCTTGATATTTTTATATCAGGAGGCTTTGTGCTGATTGCCCTGGCAATATTAATCATTAAAGTAAAGGACAGGCGAAGAGGTTCAGAGGTAGCGGGTGATCTTTCATATATTTTTCAACATGTTTATTGAATTGACTCAGAAAATCCGGGTTTTCATTTATGAAATTTTTAGAAAAATAAACACCTAGAGGCTTGCTTAAAAGAGTTATAATTTTTAAGCGGTTATGAATATTATGTTTTAAGATTTTATCAGTCATAACCATATCGTTTGCAAGCATGGCATCAAAGCGTTTAAGCAAAAGCATGTTAAGCAAATGTTCTGTGGTGGGTGGGGATGATGTGGCATTGTAGTTGTTCGCTTTAAGCCATTTGAGCATATTTGATCCTCGAAAACTGGCTACTGTAGCTCTTTTTTTGAAGTGTTCAGAAGCTGGGTCCAGTGGATTTTCCTGAAGCATATACCAGTTCCATCTTTGTTCAGCTATAATAGCGGACTGCACTCCATATTGGTCACGGTCTTCACTCTTAGAGGCTGCGAAAAAACCGTCAACTTTCCCATCCTTGGCTAAACGCTGCGCCCTGATCCACGGAACTACAACAATATTCAGTTTGATATTCATTTTGTTGAATGCATACTTGACCACTCTTACAGCGCACCCATCAAATATCCCGTTTTCATCGTAGCAACCATAGGGACACAGGTTGTGTGTCGCCAGAGTTATTTTAGCAGGCTGAGCTGTAGCCGTGCAGGTTGAACTAAAGATCAGAATTATGATTATCAAAAAAGTTGAAGTTTTCATAAAGGCTCCTCATTAGAGATATACTATATTATATGCGCTATCTCTATTATGAGGGTCAAGTGATAGATCAGATTTTCTGCTCAACGTTTGTAAAACAGGGGATGCACAGTGTCTGCCCTGAGAATCTTCTTGAGCGCGATTCCATCAATTGTTCACCGCAATTGTCACAGTTAAGTGATTGCAGAATTTTGGCAGGGCGGGGCATATTTATTTGCGGTTTATCTAGAATGAACATTTCTTCAAGATCTGCTTCCAAATATTGGGTTTCTACTTCAGACCGAACAGCTGTACATTGTCTTTCCTCTTCGTCTGTTGCCGTACCATCGGAAGAAGCCTTCATCAGTCTGTTCATTTTCTCTCTGCTTTTTTCCAGAAATTCGGGATTCAGCAATGCTCTGAAACCTTCGCCGTCTTCACGTCTGAAAAACGTAAAAGCCATTTTTCCGTGATCTTTAAAGAGCAGGTTGCCTTTTCCTACTGAGCATCCGGTGAGAAACTGGATTGCATCCACTCCGCACATATCTGTTTCACAAATTGCTACAAGCGAGGAATCCTTGTTATGTCCCAGTTTGTTTAAACACAGTTCTGATGCACGAATACCTACAGCCAGTCCGGGGCACTGGTGACCGTGGAATTCTATAACTCTTTTAATTGTTTCAGAGCTGAAAAAATTATTCATTTGTAGTTCCTATTGGTTATGAATTGCGGCATTTGCGTGTACATGGTTGTGGCTGTGCGTATGGCTGTGGTCGATTGCGTTTAAATCTTCAATGGGATGAATAACGGGACATCCGTTTCTGATTTCAATTTCAACAGGTACTCCGTATACCGCTTCGATCATTTCCGGTGTGACACATTCAGTTGCGCCGCATCCGTAGATAGTTCCGTCTTTGAGAAAAATGAATTTGTCGGCGTAGCGTAGTGCTGTATTCAGGTCGTGCATGGTCATAATGGCTGAAACCATGTGCCCTTTCACAACTCCTCTGACGGTTCGCAGAATTTCCAACTGGTTTTTAAGATCAAGACTGCTGGTGGGTTCATCCAATAAAAGAACTTCCGGCTCCTGAACAAGGGCTCGCGCAATGCTGACTTTTTGCAGTTCTCCGCCGCTTAGTTGATCAATATATCTTAGCGATAGATGGCATAAAGAAAGCCTTTTTAATGCCGCATCCACAATGCAGATGTCGTGGTCGCGGACCCGCCATTTTATATGTGGTTTGCGCCCCATAAGGACCGCATCGAAGACACTCAGCCGTGCAGGTTCAACCCGCTGCGGAACATAGCCCAGCAGTTTTGCTATATCGTCTGAACTGAGTTTAAACACATCCTGTTCCTTAATGAGAACACAACCCTGTTCGGGCTTGTGGATGGCGTTCAGGCATTTGAGTAAGGTTGTTTTCCCCGCTCCGTTGGGACCGAGAATAGCAAGAAGTTCGCCCTTATCTACGGAAAAATTAATTTCTTCGAGAATCGAAGTTCCGTTGTAGTTGAAATTAAGGCCGTTTACTTTGAGGTTTATCATTTATTCCCCCTTATTATCAGCCAGATAAAGACCGGCGCGCCTAGGAAGGCTGTCAGCACGGACACAGGCAGTACGTTTGGTGCGAGCATAAGACGGGCGGCAGTGTCCGCTGTTAAGAGCAGGGCGGCTCCGAGCAGGCATGATCCCGGAAGCAGAAACCTATAATCATCCCCGACCATACGTCTGACCATGTGTGGACAGACGAGCCCTACAAATCCAATAATCCCCAGAAAGGAAACGATTACGGAGGTCACAAGCGAGGCCAGCAGCATCCCTGTAAGTCTTATACGTTCGACTTTTACACCCAGACCTTTTGCTGTTTCGTCGCCAGCTTCAATTGCATTGAAATTCCAACGATTCAGGGTGAACCATATATAGGCAATGAAAGTTACTACGCTTATTATTCCAAGCTCGGTCCATGTTGCTCTGGCAACGTCGCCGAAAGTCCAGAAAACCATGGCCGCCAGCTGAACATCATCTGCAAAGTATTGCAGAAACATGGTTCCGGCTGTGAATAGCGCTCCCAAGGCAACCCCTGTGAGAACCATTACTTCGGGCGTAGCCCGACGAAGCCGCGATATTGCAATGATCGCAAAGGTGGCAATCAGGCTGAAAGAGAATGCAACTGCTGTCGTTAAGTAGGGGCTGTTAATAGTCACTGCGCCAACGTTTGAGCTGGCCATGGTTCCAAGGTCGAGGATCATGACAGATACAGCGGCGCCGAAAGCCGCCGCATGTGAAATCCCCAAGGTGAAAGGTGAACCTAGAGGATTTCGGAGAATCGCCTGCATTACTGCGCCGGAAACAGAAAGCCCCGCCCCTGCAGCAATTGCTGTGAGGGCTTGGGGCAGTCTGATATTCCATATTATGAGATCGAATCGTTTGGAAATAGTTTCTCCAAACAGAGTACGAAGCGTTTCCGAAATTGATATAGAAACAGGTCCCATTCCGATGGACGAAGTAAATACTATCGCAGTGATAACGAATCCGGCGACAATGAATAAAGACTTGCGCCTAATATGTTTTGCATACTCCGGCGGGATTTGTCCGTCATTAAAGTGCATTGACTACCTCAAAACCAGCTTGTCGAATGCTTTTTCTTTAAAGGCATTATCCATCTCATTAAATACGGGCTTTCCGACCATGAAACTGTAAATTTCATCGGCTTTAACTTTAGGATCAATGTCCGCAAATTTTTCAGGGTAAAGAACTTTACCAACATAAAAAGCATCTGCGATTATTGAACCGTAATTCCGCGAATACCAGTTATAAGGAAGAACTGTATAAACCTGATCATTAATCACGGCATCAAGGCTCTTGTAAACGGGATCAGTTTTAAGTTCATTAATGGCGCTTGCTTCATCACCAAGCTGGCAGGTTGAGATGTCCATAAATAAAATTTCAGGATTCCACGCTACAATCTGTTCTTTTGAAACATTTGCATGTTGCAATGGTTTGCCCTGTTCTTCCGGCGGACAGGCTACGTTTTTAGCATTAACGAAGAGAAAAGGAGGATAGGCCGGTTCAGTGGATTGAAATCCGTGAGGCCCTTTTTTTGCAATTCCGCCTACGTAGCAGGATTTGCGCTGTGATTCAGGAACGTCCGCAGTTCTCTTTTCCAGGTCATTGATGTTTTTTTCGATGAAATTACAGATTTTTTCCGCTCTCTCAGATTTGCCGACAACATCACCCATAAGTTTGAGTGAGTTGTAGATCAACTGCCTTTTGGTTGCGATGCTGCTGTATGCTAGGCAAATCACTGGTATTCCGGTTTTTTCCTGCAATTTGTCAGGATCGAAGCCCATTCCTTTATATGTTTTGAAAATAACCTGTGGTTGCGGTTCAAGGGATAGAATCAGTTCCGGATTGTCGTGTCCCCTGAATTCGCCGAAGAGTGGTTTATCTTTAAACTGCGGATTAGCCATTGCGTATGGACGCGAATCAAATCTGCTTTTCCTTTTTTCAATGCTGTCGACTCCGACAATAAGCCCCTGTCCCTGAAGATAAGTAAGATAGCGTAAGCATCCCGGCCCTGAGCAGATAACCTTATCAACTTTATCAGGAATTTCAACGGTGCGTCCGGCCATGTCTGTGATCGTTCTTGTTCCTGCATAAGCAGGTAGGGACATACAAAGTGAGGTTAGTGCTGTCAGAAGAACCAATAGGAGCTTATTCATGTACACCTCTAATTTAAATTTGGAGTCTTTTAGTGTGGATATATCAAGTATAATTGCACGTTAGACGTATACATAATATAAAATCGTGTCAAGGATGGGAGGGCGAGAGAAGTGTTCAAAAGCATAAAAAAATCCCTGAAACATGATGTCTCAGGGATTTTTTAATCTGAAAGTAATTAATTCTTAATTGCTCTTTGTAAGATTTGAAAGAACTGTCTTTAACTCAAGAGCTATTTGAGCCAAATCCTGAACTGCTTCTGAGGACTGAACCATTCCATCAGTGGTTTCAGTCACAACTTGATTAACTTCGTCAATAGCCCTGTTGATCTCGTCACTTGTTGCCGATTGTTGTTCTGCTGCAGTAGCAATACCACTTATCAAATCAGAGGAATCGGTAGACAGAGTTACAATCTGTCCCAAAGCCTGTCCGGACTCTTCAGCCAGCTCGGTAGCTTGGCTGATGCTTTCAACCGCAAGATTGACATTTTGAACGTTGGTTTGTGTCGCTGACTGGATTGTTTTAATATTTTCACCGACTTCGGTCGTGGCGGCCATAGTCTTTTCTGCTAATTTACGAACTTCATCAGCGACAACGGCAAACCCACGACCGGCTTCACCGGCTCGAGCTGCTTCAATAGCCGCATTAAGAGCAAGAAGGTTGGTCTGATCAGCAATGTCTGTGATCACTGTCATAACACTGCCTATGGATTCAGCACGCTGATCCAACGTCTGCATATTTTCTTGTAATTTACGAGCTATGTCATTGATCTGATTGATAGAATCCACCACCCTGTTTACCAGTTCAGCCCCTTCATCAGCTTTATCTTTAGATTTATTTGATTGTTCTGTGGCCAAGCTTGCATTTTTAGCAACTTCCAAAACAGTGGCATTCATTTCTTCCATAGCTGTTGCAGTTTCACTGACTCTTTGCTGTTGAACTCCAGCTCCTTGACTGACTTGTTCAATTTGCGCAGACAATTCTTCGGAAGACGAAGCAACCCGGTCTGCAATCTCATCAGCCTGTCTAGCAACTTCAAGCATAGTCTTCTGTGCTGTCTTAATCTCAGTTTGGTCAATCTGAATTTCTAGAGCTCCGGTCACATCTCCTGCTCGGGAAAGCAATGGGACTGAGGTATAGCTAATTTCATAAGAACCGCTTTTGGTGCTGGCTTTTGTTTCTGAACTAGCTGGTTTTTTCGATTTCATACAGCGATCGCTAGCACAGTTTTCTGTGTTACAATCATCGGTATTATAAAGATCGCTACAGATTTTTCCTTTAAAAGAAGGAGAGTCAGCAATCTCTTGAGCTGTTTTGTTAAGATAGGTAATTTTATGGTCAGGAGCCATAGTCATTATACCCACGGGCAGTTGATTCATAAAGCCGCTGTATGTAGCAACAAGAGAATTTACGCCCTTAACAAGGTCTGCAAAAGCTCCGGAATAAGTTGAGGAATCACCAGTAGCAGACAAATCGCCATGCTCAACCTTAATAATAATTTGTTCAACTTCATCAGCCGCATCAGAAACAGCATCTTTAATTGACACAAGGGCGTTACAGATGATGCCGACTTCATCTTTTTGGTTAATATCAATGGTTTTGGAAAAATCACCTTTGGCAACAGCTAGAGCTAGTTGTGTTGCAGAACCCAAGGGTTTAGCAATGGCTCGCGTAATAAGTATCGCTGCAAATAATCCTACGATCGTAGCGATAAGTGATAAAATACCTACCATGTTTTGGCCGTTTTCACTTTGAGCTTGTACTTTGGGGCCTAAGATGTCCTGATCTTTTTTAACAGACAATTTGCTCTGTTCAAGATCTTTGGCAATAACTGGTCCCCATTTATCAAGTTGCTTTTTAACTATTTAGTTTCGTTTAAAAATCAGCTTGGTAACAATATCAAAAGATGCAGCATAATTACTCTTCAGAATTTTAATTTCCCCAAGTAATTTACGTCGATTTACATTATCTACTTCACGGTCAAGTGTTTGATATTCTTCCATAAAGCCTTCAAACTCTGAATGAACGCGGTCAATGGTACCCTGTTGATTATCCTGTAAAAATTTACTCACATACAAACGGGCCAATAATAAATTTCTAAGTGCCCGGCCTGCATAATATGCTGCAGTAATATCGCCATCAGTGTTTGCGGACTGCATGATTTCAGTTAATTTATGTTCAATTTCAGGCCCATCGCGGTTAAGGTTTTCAACCTGCTCATTGCGCTGGTTTTGAATGTTTTTTACAGCCCCAAATTGCTGGTTGTATTTCGCAAGAAGACTACTGGCCTCTTTTACCAAGTGTGTTCGTTCAGGGTTCTTGATCTCTTTAAGGGATTGCCCCATGAACTTATCAGTTTGAGTCATATACTGATTGTATTCATCAATATCTTTTTGGCTGTCAGTGATAAGAAAGTCTTTAACATTCATTCTTACCATAAGTAGATTGGCCTGAACCCGGCCCATTAAATTGGTGTCATTAGCAAGTCCTCGATATTAATTGAATGAGTCGAGATTCTCTGAGAGGTAGTGGTAGGCTACTCCTCCAGATGTCAGTAACATCAACAATACTGCACCAAATCCGACAGCTAATTTTAAACCGATAGATAGATTTTTCACGTTTATTACCTTATAGTTATTGGATGTTGATAGAATTTCTTGTTAGTTAGAATATTTTTTTTAACACTTTTTTAAAAAAGTATAGTAAGAATTGATACCGTTTATAGCGCTAGCATGAGTCGGTTAAATTAGAAATTATATATTGCTAAATAATGGGGCTATTTGCCGCGTTGATTGGAAATAATAATTCCTTTTCATAAATATTATGATTCCTAGTCCCAGTTTGTAAAAAAAATCCCCCTGAAGCATTAAGCCTCAAGGGGATTTAATTACGTATGGTCTTTTAAATTAAACTTATGCCGCAGTCGGAGCAGTGAAAACGCGTGCTGCAAGATCCTTATCAAGCATGAACATACCGTTTCCTTGAGTTCCGGCAAGCTTGAGCTTGTTCAGAATTTCGTTAACGTTATCTTCTTCTTCAACCTGCTCAGTTACGAACCATTGCAGGAAGATGTTTGTTGCGTGATCTCTTTCATCAATAGCAAGATCAACAAGGCCGTTGATAAGTGCGGTTACTTTCTTTTCATGCTCAAGAACAGCCTGCACAGCTTCAAGTGGGCTGGCCCAGTCCTGCTGTGGAGCTTCAATAGCTGTCAGTAGAACTTTTCCGCCGCGTTCGTTGATGTAATCGTAGAATTTCATGGCGTGAAACTGTTCTTCTTTAGCCTGTACTCTCATCCAGTTTGCAAAACCGCTAAGTCCGGTGTCGCTGAAGTAAGCGGACATGGAAAGATAGAGATAGGCTGAGTACATTTCAGCGTTTAGATGCTCATTGAGAGCTTTTTCAAGAACTTTATTAGACATTTATTAAGTCTCCGTATTTATTTTAAATTGTTGTTTAGTAGCCGATATCTTCATCAGTAATTTTGGTTGCAAAAATCTTATGCATCCAGAACTGATAAGCGATTACAAGAGGTACCATTGTCAGAGCCACGGTCAGCATGATTTTAAGGGTCAATTGACTTGAAGCGGCGTTGTGAATGGTAATCGAGAAAGCCGGATTGATGCTTGAAGGCAGCAGGGCCGGAAACAGTCCGATAATTCCGAACATTGTTGTGGAGAAAATGAGTGCTGCGGAGCAGGTCCAAGCCAGCCACCATTTTTGAGTCGATATGTATGTTCTGACCATAACGATTGCAAAGATTGGAATGAGCAGGATTAACAGTAGGATCGGGTTTGTCAGATAGTTGCTGAGCAGCTTGGTGTAGAGGCCGGTGAGGGCCAGAAAAGCAGCATATACAGCAACTAAGAAAGGCCAGATTGCAGCCGCAAGGTTGCCTGCGCGTGCATTCAGATCACCTGTCGTTCGTACTGCCAGCCATAAACATCCGTGTATTGCGAATAGAAGTACAAACAGCACTCCGCCTGCGAGTCCGTAAGGGTTCAGCAGAGTCAGCAGGCCGCCTTGAAAAACACCTTCTGCATTGATTGGAATTCCCTGGAATATGTTGGCGAAAGCAACACCCAGAAGAAGTCCCGGAAGCGCACTGCCGACGACCATAGCGCCATCCCAGAATTTGCGTGACCAGTCGGATTCAACCAGTCCTCTGAATTCAAATGCTACGCCGCGAAGAATAAGCGCCATAAGCAGAAGCATCAGAGCTGTGTATAGTCCGCTGAACATTACAGCATAAGCTTTCGGGAAAGCTGCGAAGGTTACTCCGCCCGCTGTGACCAGCCAAACTTCGTTACCATCCCAGAAGGGGCCCATTGAATTATAAATTGTTTTTTTATCTTTTTCGCTTTTGGCGAGAAAAGGCATCACTGACCCTAGTCCCAGATCATACCCATCGAGCATGAAATAGACGGCCCAGAGTACTCCCCATAATAAGAACCATATAGTTTCCAGCATATTAATCTCCTTGACTTGCAGAGTTTATTAAAGCTCTTAAGCCTTCGTTGGTTCAGGGCCTTTGCGTGCAAACTTGGTCAGCAGGAATATTTCACAGGCACCGAGCATGGTGTAAAGTAAAGTAAGCCCGATGAAAGAGAATGCGACCTGACTTGTCACGATGGGAGAAACCGCATCGCTGGTCTTCATTATGCCGTATACAATCCACGGTTGTCTTCCGACCTCCGCAACAGCCCATCCTGCCCATATGGCAATGTAGGGAAGGGGGATTGCGTAAAGCATGACGCGAAGCAGCAGTCTGTTTTCAACCAGATTTTTTCTCTTTGTCCAAGCCCAGATGCAGAGGAGGGGGAAGAGTGACCCTAGCCCGACCATTAAGCGGAAGGAAAGGAAAGTAACCAAAACGGGAGGACGGTCTTCTTTCGGCCATTCTTTGAGTCCTTTAACAGGAGCATCAAAGGAGTTGAAAGCTAAGAAGCTAAGTCCGCCGGGGATTCCGAAAAGTTCAACTGCGTTTTTTTCTTTTTCTTCATCAGGCATTGCAAGAAGGTACATGGGAGCGCTGTCTGTTGAGTCCCAGAGAGCTTCCATTGCAGCAAGTTTGGCAGGCTGTTTGTGTGCGACTTCCTGTGCGTGTCCGTGCCCCTGCACCGCAACCGCGATGGAGAATATGAAAGCACAAATTATGCCCATTTTGAATGACTTGGTGAAGAATTCAACTTCATTTTTGCGAAGCAGATGGTAGGCACTGACCCCCATGAGGAAGAATCCGGCAACAACGAAGGCGCCGAAGCCGTTGTGAAGAAATTGTGACCACCCGAAAGGATTTGAAAGTACTGCAGCAAAATCGTCGAGTTCTGCGCGTCCGTTACGGATTACATATCCTACAGGATTCTGCATCCAGCCGTTGGCAAGAATAATCCATATAGCCGAAATATTTGAGGCAATTGCAACAATCCATATACAGGCACAGTGCATTTTAGCGGAAAGTTTTTTCCATCCGAAAATCCATGCAGCTATGAAAGTTGATTCCATAAAAAAGGCGACGGTGGCTTCAATCGCCAGTAATGAACCAAAGATGTCACCAACATATATTGAGTAGCGGGACCAGTTGGTTCCGAACTGAAATTCAAGGGTTAGTCCGGTTACTATTCCGAGAACAAAGTTAATGACAAACAACTTTCCCCAGAATTTAGTCATCCGCAGGTAAACTTCTTTTCCGGTGCGCACATAGTAGGTTTCCATGATGGCAATCATTACGGAAAGACCTAAAGTAAGGGGCACAAAAATGAAGTGGAACATAGTTGCCATGGCGAATTGAAGCCTTGACAGCATAAGAACATCCATCATTCCTCTCCTTGTTCAGAGTTACAATTATTCCCCGGAAATTTTTTCGAGGGCCTCTTGCGCCAATTGTCCGACAGCCACAGATTGTAGCAATCGATCTTTATAAATATTAATAGAAGTTTGCCTGTCTGTGATTTTTTCAAGCTGTGCTACAGCCCTCTCAGCTTTAAGCCCCCCGAGGGCCCAGCAGGCAATTCCGACAAGCGCAGGGTCGCTACTGCCAAGAAATTTGATTAGATCGTCGGTCGCTGGTTTGACGATATCAGGTCTGTTTTGTGCAAGTCTGGCAACTCCCCAAATGGCCCCTCGAAGCAGCAAGGTAAACTCAAGATAGTTTTCAGGTTTTCCTTCCTCTTCATGGATATAGCTGAGAAGGATTCTGCCATATTCATCAGCCAGAACTTTGTTTGAAGCTGTAATTTCGCCCATTGCTTCAGGTACGCCCCATCCGCATCCGCCCGATTCTTCGTTGAGCATCCACATTATTCTGCGCATGACTATTCTGGCTCGCGCAGCATCTTCTGCAAACATTCGGTCAACCACTTGTCCGAAGGATGAAATTCCGTGCCAGCGGACAATTTCAGAAGGAGCACAAAGAGAGGAAAAAAGAGGGGCGATGAGGGTTTGCATAGGATGATCTTTCATGAGTTCAGAAATTTTCTGTTCCCAGTTTTCATCTGCAAGGGCCGTTATGACCGCTTTTTTTACCTGCCGTCCAACTGCCATGAAGTTTGATCTCCTTGTTGTACGGGCGGAACAGGTGTTCCGCCCGTTGGTTGCCTGATAATTAGGCGTTTTTAGCTTTTACAGCTTTTGCGATTTCGCGGCCAAGTTCATAACATTCCTCAAAGGATTTATGATTCGGGCGGTTTTTAACTTTAATATTAGGCTCAATGATGTCCATGTTCATTTTTTCCAGCCAGTCTTTGAGAATCTTGACGCATTCTCCACTCCAGCCGAATGAACCGAAACAAGCACCTATTTTGTTCTGAGGTCTCAACCCTTTCACGTAAGTCAGAACATCAGCCATTCCGGGGAGAATTCCGTTGTTATGAGTAGGGGAGCCTATAATGACTGCGCCCGCGTCAAAAACTTCGGACATGACATCGCTGTGGTGGTTAGCCTTAACGTTCATAAGTCTAACGCTGACACCTTCGTCTGCGATACCGGAAGCGATTGCAATTGCCATGTTTTCTGTGGATTTCCACATGGTATCGTAAAAGATAACAGCTTTGTTTGTGGTTTTTTGTGCTGCGTATTCTGCGTATTTTCCAAGAGCGAATCCAACATCTTCGCCTCTGAATATCAAACCGTGATCAGGGCAGAGCATGTCGATGTCGAGGTTCAGTTCTCCGAAGAATTCAAGAGTCTTCAGGACCTTGGATGAATAAGGATTAACGATGTTGGCATAGTACTGAGCCATGAGGTCAGATACTTTCTCTTTGCTGACTTCATCCACGAATCTTTCGCTGGTTGCCCAGTTCTGTCCGAAAGCATCACTTGAGATGAGCATTTTTGCTTCAGGAATGAAGGTGAACATGTTGTCAGGCCAGTGCAGCATTTTGGTTTCGTAAAAACGAAGAGTTTTTTTACCCAGAGATATTTCATCTCCGGAATTTGCAACAACTATAGGCCAGTCTTCGCAGTCAAAGAATGTTTTGAGAGCCTTGGCTCCCATGGGAGAAATGAAAATTTTCTCAGGTTTGCAAAGTTCAACCATGCGGGCGAGGCAGCCTGAGTGATCTGGTTCAAGGTGGTTAACAACAATGTAGTCGATCTTTTCAAGTTCAGTCAGGTTGGAGACAGAACAAAGAAACTGACTTTCAAATGCAGCCGGAACTGTATCAACTAGGACTTTTTTATCATCATCAATATAAAAGGCATTGTATGTTGTGCCTTTGGAAGACAGAGCATAGCCATGAAAGTTGCGGCAATTCCAATCAACAGCTCCTACCCAATGTATTCCTTCTTTAATTTCAACAGGTCTCACTTTTAATCCCTACTACGTTTAGAAGTTTAAGATAGAAAGCCGGGATTTTCCCGGCTTTCTGTGTAAATGATGCTAATTAAAAATCGAGGAGTCTTAAGACTCAGGTTCGAAATCGTCTTTGGATGCTCCGCAGACAGGACATTCCCAATCTTCCGGAATATCTTTAAATTCCGTTCCTGCAGCAATTCCGCCATCAGGATCACCAACAGCAGGATCGTAAACCCAACCACAAATAGTGCATACGTATTTCATTTTAAAAACTCCGTTCAATTATTAAAGGTAGATTAAGCAAGGGGCTTAAAAGATTTTTTAGTGGCTCCGCAAATAGGGCATTTCCAATCTTCAGGAAGATCTTTAAATTGTGTTCCTTTTGCGATTTTGCCTTTTTTATCCCCTTTGTCAGGGTTGTAAATATAACCGCAGTTGCTCACCTGGCATTGGTACATTTCGCTTGGTTCAGCCATTTTAATATCCTCTTTTTTAATAAGGGTTAAGCTTTCCAGAGGCCGTGCAGGTTACAGTATGCGCGGGCGGCAACAGGAGCGGAACCGAATTTACAGCCACAGAAATCAGCTTCGGGAGTATCGCCCGGATTGAGTTTTTTCAGGTAGCGATCGTTTTCTGAAACAAGTTCAATCCATTCAATGTAATGTTTTTCGTCCATTGGATGAGCAACAGAGCCGACTTTAACTTTATATCCGCCTTCAATTTTTTCAATGACGGGAACATGTTTTTCTTTTGCTGCGTCAACGGTGTTTTCAGTGATGAGTTTCATGTCCGCTCCGCAGCAAACGAGGTTGCCGGGACCGGCATGCATAACCATTGTGATATTACCGCAAGCTTCGCATTTGTAGACTTCAAATAATTGGGCCATTGTACTCTCCGTTGCAGGGGTTAAAAATTAGTAATTTTCACAAACAAGCTGAAAGTGGGCCTGTGGATGGGCACATGCTGGACACTGTTTAAGAGCTTCTTTGCCCTCGCGAGTGTAGCCGCAATTCTGACACTGCCATACCACGCAGGTATCTTTTTCAAAAACCTTACCGTCTTCAATATTTTTAGCAAGGGCTACATAACGTTTTTCGTGAAATTCTTCTGCAACAGCGATAGCTTTAAAGATGGCGGCAATTGATGTGAACCCTTCTTCCTCTGCAATTTTAGCAAAAGAAGGGTACATGTGTTCCCATTCTTCTTTTTCACCGGCGGCAGAAGCCATGAGGTTTTCAGCTGTAGTTCCGACAATTCCGGCAGGGAAAGCTGCAGTTACTTCTACATCTCCGCCTTCAAGAAGTTTGAACAGACGTTTAGCGTGTTCTTTTTCTTGATTAGCAGTTTCTTCAAAAATTTTAGAAATCTGAACGAAGCCTTCTTTTTTTGCCTGTGAAGCAAAATATGTGTAGCGATTGCGGGCCTGTGATTCACCGGCAAAAGCAGTCAGTATATTCTTTTCGGTACGAGATCCTTTTAATCCAGCCATGATGTTTCTCCTTTGATCTTATTTTTAGATTCTGATCCTGCTACAATATTGTGGACACACGGTTAAGCCGCTATCCTGACTTTAACAGGAGAAGCAAATGACTAATTC